>SYJA01000077.1 GCA_005798555.1 Actinomycetota bacterium | reverse complement strand
GGGCTTGCCACAAGGTTGGGCTGGCAGTCTCCTGAAATCTGCCGGCCTCGCTCGGGCATGGGCCGCCGCGCCACGCGCCGTAGGCTGAGCCCATGCGGATAGCGACATGGAACGTTAATTCCGTGACCGCGCGGCTGCCCCGGGTGCTCCAGTGGTTGGCGGCGTACCAGCCCGACGTGTTGGCACTACAAGAACTTAAGTGCACCGACGCCGCCTTCCCAACCATGGATATCACGGCTTTGGGGTATGAAGTTGCCTCGCATGGCACCGGCCGGTGGAACGGGGTCGCACTACTCAGCCGAATAGGCCTGGTCGATGTCACCCGAGGCCTCGTTGACCAGCCCCAGTACGAAGGTGCCGACGAACCCCGGGCCATCGCAGCCACCTGTGGTGGCGTTCGCGTCTGGAGCATCTACGTGCCCAACGGGCGCGAACCTGGGCACGATCACTACCAATACAAACTCAATTGGTTAGGCGCACTAGAGGTGACAATCGGTCAGGAGCTAGCAGCCGCCCAGAACCGTCCACTCGCGGTCATCGGCGACTACAACGTCGCCCCTACCGATGAGGACGTCTGGGATATCAGCCAGTTCAGCGAGAGTACCCACGTCACGGAGGCGGAGCGCGCGGCTTTAGCGAAATTATGCTCAACTGGTTTAGTTGAAGTGGTACCTCGCGCCCTGAAGGGCTACCCATTCACCTTCTGGGATTACCGCCAAGCCGCATTTGGTCGCGGCTGGGGTATGCGGATCGATTTGGTCTATGCGAACGAACCATTCGCTGCACAAGTAACTGATGCCTATGTCGATCGCGAGGAGCGCAAAGGTAAAGGTGCCTCTGATCACGCACCCGTCGTCGTCGACCTGGATCTTGATTGACATGTCATTAGTTGTCCGAACCATTACCGCGCACCAGCATCGCGAGTGGATTGCCGCGAGGCCAGCGGTTTCATTCTTACAACTACCCGAATGGGGAGAGGTGAAAGTCGGTTGGACTTCGGAGTCCCTTGGTTGGTTTGATGGCGGCCGCCTCGTTGGCGCCGGCCTGGTACTCTATCGGGCAATCCCGAAGCTCAAGATCCGCAGCCTCGCCTACCTGCCCGAGGGCCCGGACATCGACTGGCTGCGCGAGCGCGTACCAGCAGCCACCTTGGACGACTGGTTAAACCCGCTGCTTGCGCACTGCAAATCCCGTGGGGCCTTTGTATTGAAGATGGGGCCGGCAATCGCTACTCGACGTTGGCAAAGTGACACCATAAAGTCTGCTATCGCAGATCGCGCTGCTGGCTCGCCCAACCCTGCAGACCGGATCAGCGATCTGGTCGCCAACTGGCATTCGACAAGGGCCTTGCAAGTTGCCGAGCAACTGCAAGCGCGAGGCTGGCTGCAAGAGGGAGGCGACGAAGCCGGCTTTGGTGATGTGCAACCCCGCTATGTTTTTCAACTGAATCTGGTCAATAGGTCACTTGGCGAGATATTCGGTGACTTCAATCAATTGTGGCGGCGAAATATCAGGAAGTCAGAGAAGGCTGGAGTTGAGGTAGCGCGAGGGGACTATTCAGATCTGGCTGCCTTTCACGCTATTTATGTCGAGACCGCCAGGCGCGATCATTTCACCCCCAGAGGTCTTGCCTACTTTGAGCGGATGTGGCAACAGCTCAATGATCAGGAACCAGGGCGCCTAACTTTGTATCTGGCAAACTACGAAGGTCATGTTGCCGCGGCCACCTTGATGATTCGTGTTGGTAACCACGCTTGGTACTCCTACGGGGCTTCGACTACAGCCGACCGGGATGTGCGTCCGTCAAATGCCCTGCAATGGCGCATGATCACCGACGCGCACAAATCCGGCTGTGAAATTTTCGATCTACGAGGGATCGCTGACACGTTGAACCCGGAAAACCATTTATTTGGGTTGGTGCAATTCAAGTTGGGCACCGGGGGTTTCGCTCAGGAGTATGTTGGCGAGTGGGACTACGTCCTGCGCGGTGCCTGGGCTAAGGGTTACCGCGTGTATCAAAGTCGTCGTGGATAAGGGGGAGCAACGTGTCCTTCACCCTCAAAGTTGATGCCACAAAGTGGCGCGACCACCTTTCTGCAGTTAACGAGGCGGCAAAGCGAACCACTGGATCCAATGCCGTTGGGGTTATCAAGGGCAATGGCTACGGGTTCGGTCAGTCCCTGCTCGCCACCGAGGCCGATCGACTGGGCTTTGACACCGTTGCGGTCGGCACCGTATTCGAGATCGACGAAGTGCTCAATGATTTTTATGGTGACGTTATTGTGCTCGAGCCATTTGAGCCTCGCGTTCTCGCTGCGGCAACCGCTTGGTGGATGGCCGGCCAGCGGCACGACGCATCTCGGATTGTGCGTACCGTCTCAAATGAGAACGCACTACGAGCCTTGATCGACGGCCCCGGTGCGGTGCGCATCTTGCTGGAGGCTCAGACCTCCATGCATCGTTTCGGCTTCAGCGAGTCAGATCTGCTTCGCAGCCTCTCTGACCCCGCAGTCCGCGCGGCACTTTCTAGTGGCCACGTTCAGGTACTTGGCCTTTCGCTGCACCTGCCGTTGGTGCAACCTGCCGACGAGGTCAGCATCCAGGGGGTGGCCAGTGGCACGGCGCGCGTCCGCGAGGTCACCCGGTGGGCCGGACTCTGGCAGGCCGAGACCGCAGTTTGGAGTGGCTCCCATGCACCTGCGAGCAACCTTTGGGTTTCCCATCTGGACGACTCCGAGCTGGCCGCGGTCGCCCGCACCGCCGACGAGTTGGCAATTCGCGCCCGAACCGGCACTCGCCTTTGGCTCGGCAAGCGGCCTGCGTTATCGGTTACGGGCACCGTGCTCGCGGTGCACCCACTGCCAAGTGGCACACACATTGGTTACCGGCAACGCACCGGCCCGAAGGACAGCACCCTCATAGTTGTCTCCGGTGGCACGGCCCATGGCATCGGCCTAGCGGCGCCGACACCCGCGGCCTCCCTTCGGCAACGTGCCGTAACCGCAGGCACCGGTGTCCTCGATGCGGCTGGACGCGCACTTTCACCATTTAGTTGGGCCGGCAGCAGGCGCTGGTTTGCCGAGCCACCCCACCAGCATCACTCGATGCTGTGGCTGCCCCGCGGGTGCGTTATCCCTGCGGTGGGCGATCAAGTGCCGGCCGAGGTGCGGTTCACTACCTCGAAATTTGATGCCGTCATCGGACTCGACTAGGTACTCACACGCGCCGAAGCGTGAAAGCATCTGCGGCATTGTCGTACGGGCCACCCCCGGGATCATCCCCGTCGCCAGCGAATCCATCACTGCGTACCGGATCGTTTTCGGGGCGGACGATGTCACGAATCACCATGATCGCGAAGTAGCTCGTCGCAGCAATATGCACGATGATTGCCAAGGCGTACCACTGTTGGGTAAGACCCTTCAAATCCGCGTTGCCGTAGCCGACCAGGAACCACCACACCGCGACAAAGTAGACAACTTCGCCCACCTGCCAAATAATGAAGTCCCGCCACTTCGGCCTTGCCATGACCGCCAACGGGATCAACCAGAGCACATATTGTGGTGAATAGACCTTGTTCGTCACCGCGAATGCCGCGATAATCAAGAAAAGTAATTGCGCCAATCGCGGTCGTCGTTTGGCGCGCAAGGCCAGGATTGCGATCGCAAGACACATGGCCAGGAAAAATCCTGTCGCCACCGTGTTTAGAGCCTCACTTGGCACACTCGGTAACTCCAACTGGCTGAGTGCGAACCAAAATGAACCGAAATCCTGACCCCGCGTCTGGCTGAAGGTGTAGAAAAATGACCAGCCGTCAAAGTTACCGACGATGAAAGGAATGTTCACCATCAACCAGGTCAGTACCGTACCGCCCACCAGCGCCGCCAATGGCCGCCACTTGCCCGATCGTACCGTCAACACCAAGAAGGCACCGAGGAACAACAGCGGATAAAACTTTGCGGCAACCGCGAGGCCAAGAAGGAGGCCGGCCGCAAACGGCCGGTTGCGCGACCACAGCAGCAGAGCAATGCCGGCGAATGCAAGTGGCAGTAGGTCCCAGTTGATAGTGGCAGCAAGTAGCACGCCGGGGGCTAAGGCGAACATCGCTGCGTCCCACGGGCGCCGACGCACCGTGAGTGCCGTAGCGACAACGGCGACCACGAGTGGGATGAACAGCAGCACGACATTGACGTCAAAGAAGACAGTGGCTGCCGGTGCACCCGGCACGATCGCGATGACCGCGCGGGTTGTCACCGCCGCGATCTGCATGAAAACCCCGGTGAGTACCGGGTACTCCAGTGGGGTTTGGCCGGGCATGGTCTGCAGGTACGGAAATAGGCCGTCGGCGAACCCGCGTAGGGAGAACAGTGGCGGGATATCCGAGTAGCACAGGTGCTCGTAGTTTTCCGGCGAGACCCAGCCTGAATTTCGACACGATAGATCCAGGACATAGCCAATGCCGTAGACCACCGCGGTGAGCGCGATCAGCACCCGTAGCGGGTTCCACCAATTTTTCATACTTCGAAGGTGCCCGATCGGCCCGCCGATCGCATCACTAGCGTCAGCGGCAATCGAATCCGCGTGGGAGGGCTCGACGATCTGATCGGTCATCCGGGCACCGCCTCGTCAATTGGCGGCGCCGGTGGACCATCACTTGGTGCCGGGGCCACCCCCGGATCAGGTGCGATTCCATCACCGGGCTGAATTGGTTCCGGGGCGCTTTCAGTTGGTATTGGCTGAGTACTAGCAGAGGCTTCGGCTGTCGGTTCCGGGCCGAACTCCATCACACTCGGCGTCGGGCAATAAGGCGGTACCGGCGTACCGTCGGTGGGCATGATCAGCGGGCAATCGGGTGCTTTTGTCAGCTCGCCGGTCGGCGCAGCGAACTGGGCCGCTGGCTCATTTTGCAGCGCAGCGGTCATGAATGCGGTCCAGATCGCGGCCGGATACGAGCCACCGGTCACCGTGTCCAAGCCACCGGTACCCGAAAGTGAAACCGGTAGCCCACTGGCATCCTCCTTGGCCATCAGCACCGCCGTCGCAAGTTGCGGGGTGTACCCAACAAACCAAGCACTTTTGTTTTCATCAGTTGTTCCAGTTTTTGCTGCTGCTGGGCGACCTATTTTTTGTGCGGCAAATGCGGTGCCGTCGGTCACTACCTTATTTAGTGTGTAGCTGACACTGTTGGCTATCTCGGGCGCAAATGCAGTTATCGTCTTTGGTTGGTACTCAAATAACAAGCCCCCGTTGAAACCCAGCACCGACTTAATATAGGTGGTCTCGGCACGCAGGCCACTCGCGGCGAAAGTGGCGTACGCGTTAGCCATAGTCAACCCGGACGGCGATGCGGTGCCGAGCACGAATGTCAAATCTAGGTTGTCGAGATTTAAGCCAGGCGTGATGTCAGGAACACCGGCACGAATTGCAGCCTCGGCTACCGCATCAACACCCACCTCATACTCCAACTGCACATAGGCGCTGTTGATACTGAACTCGGTCGCTTGTAGCAGCGTTACCGGGCCATAGGACTTGTCACCATAGTTCGAGAAGGTGTAGCCGTTGACCGTCGATGGCGAATCGCCGCTCAGCTCAGTGCCAAGTGTCACCCCTCGCTCAAATGCTGCAGCCAGGGCAAAGGGTTTGAATGTCGACCCGGCCTGCGCAAACTCTCTGGTGGCATTATTGATCTGATCGTCGATAAAATTTTTGCCCGCATACATCGCAATAACTTCACCGGTGCCCGGGCGGACCGCGGCTAAACCGATGCGAAGGCCTTCGGTGTTGGCGTCCGGGCCCGCCTTGCGCACCGCTGCCGTCGCGGCTTTTTGTGCTGCTTGATCGAAAGTCGATGTGATGCGAAGGCCGCCGCGTTGGATCTCAGTCTCGTCAAAACCTAAGTCAATTAGTTGGTCGGTGACGGCTTGCAGCAGGAAGCCGGTTTGCCCACCCAGTCGGTTACCGGCTCTTTGCTCCTTGATCTCCGGGAACTTGGCCGCCTTGCGCTGCTGCCGAGTTAGCCAGCCCTGGTCAACCATCGAATCCAGAACATAAGTCCATCGGGCCTTTAATGCCGGCAGATTGTCCTCGGGTGCTAGACCATTTGGCGATTTGATGACGGCAGCAAGCACCGCCGCCTGTGGAACATCTAGGTTCGCCACCGAAGTTCCGAAGTATGCGATCGAGGCAGCTTCAATCCCGTACGCGCCGCGGCCAAAATAGATGGTGTTCAGGTAATCCTCGAGGATCTGATCCTTGGAGACCACGGTCTCCAATTTGAAGGCGAGCAGAAGCTCCTTAGCCTTGCGACTCCAGGACCTGTCCTGAGTTAAGTATGCGTTCTTCGCGTATTGCTGGGTGATGGTGGAGCCACCTTGGGTTGACCCACCCTGCAGGTTGTTGAGAACCGCGCGCCCGATCCCAAGTGGCGAAATCCCGCCATGCTCATAGAAGGAGCGGTCTTCAGCGGCGAGTACCGCATGTTGTGCATCAAGTGGTACATCAGCAAGCGCCACACTGCGCCGCGTGGCTTCACCGAGGCGACCTAGTTCGGTCTGGCCGTCAGCCCAATAGACGATGGTCGCCTCACTCGTTGAAACTTCATTGGGCGACGGCACGGTGGTAAGTGACACCGCCAGTGCGAATGCGCCGACGCCGAGTGCCGCCAGCACCACGAAAATGATGATGAGTCCGGGCAACCAGTGCCGCTTTCGCTTCTTGGTGCGCCTACTTGCAGGTGGGGCCGGGCGCGACTTCACCGCCTTGTTCGCGGGCTGGCGAGAGGTGCTCAAGATGACCTCACTGACGGGGAAGGTTCAGGCCAGCCCCACTCAGGCTGACCTAGACCTCCATGAGATCACGGGAGGCTGCCAAAGGGCGCCGTGGCACACCGTCACCTAGAACATAAGACTTGGTCAGGTAGTTCCAGTGGCAGCGCTGGCAGACCTCAACCACGTAGACCTTGAATCGGCCGAACTGGGTTGCCATCACCTCCAGCTCATCACTTTTCCTAACCCGACCGGAGTAGGGTCCGAGTTCGTCGCCATACACGTAGGTAACAGTGGCAAAGCCCTGATCGCGACAAACCGGGCAAGGCAGGGCCACGAGTTCACCGTGGAATTTGGCCGCCCGCAGCAGATAGGTGTCCGCGTCGCAGAACTCGCTGCTCAAGGCCCCGCCGTTGAAGAAGGTGTGCAGTGCGCTTCGCCGTTGCAGCGCGAAGTCGACAACGGATCGAGGGGCCGCCGGGTTTGCGACATCCTCGGGCTCAGCTAGTGGTTCGTGCCTACTTGGCCTATTGCCCTTACCGGGCTCACCGCGGACGACACTGCCCCGAACACCGGAGCGTCTAGGCACGGCCATAACCCCAAATCCTACGCGATATCTCGGCCACCGCCCCCGAGCACCGGTAACCACTGGGGCCCGTAAGGATTTTTCGAAGATTACCGAATGCTGTTGACAGATATATCGTGGCGATATATGATCGGGCAGTGGCCGCCCGCACCGATCTCCTCGAGTTCGCCTCCTTGGGCGTGCTGACGGCCGGCCCACTCCACGGCTACGCGCTGCGCAAGTCGCTGGCCGAGATCCTCGGCCCGTTTCGGGCGCTGTCCTATGGCTCGCTTTACCCATGCCTTCGCCGACTCCAAGACCGTGGCTGGATCGAGCAACTAGGTGCGGTCCCTGGCACCACTACCAAGCGCGCCCGGGTTGTTTATGCCCTCACCGGTGACGGCAAGGATGCCTTCGCCGAATGGGCGAACCAACCCGGATCTGATGCGTGGGACGACGAAGGCTTCGCGACCCGACTGGCCTTCTTCTCACGCACCGAGGCAAGTGTGCGGTTGCGGATCCTCGAAGGCCGCCGCTCGCGACTGGAAGAGCAACTGGCCCTAATGCGCGAATCAATGAAACGCGGACGGGATCGAATGGACACCTTCCTGCTGCAGATGCAAGAGCACGGGGTTGAGGGTGCGGAGCGTGAAGTCACTTGGCTGAACAGCTTGATTCTTGCCGAAAGAAACTTGCCGAAGATCGGCACATCAATTCCCCCAAAGGTAAAGAGGAGTAAGAAATGAGTTCAATTCGTGTCGCGGTTGTCGGAGTCGGCAATTGCGCCTCATCGCTCGTGCAAGGCGTGGTGTTCTACAAGGATGCCGATCCTGCCGAGGTGGTACCCGGCCTAATGCACGTGCAATTCGGGCCGTACCACGTGCGCGATGTCGAGTTCGTTGCCGCCTTCGATGTCGACTCCAAGAAGGTTGGCCTTGATCTTGCTGATGCCATTGGGGCCTCTGAGAACAACACCATCAAGATCTGCGATGTGCCGCCGTCGGGGGTCAAGGTGCAGCGCGGCCACACCTTGGATGGCCTTGGTAAGTACTACCGCGAAATGATCACCGAGTCAGACGCTGAGCCGGTAGATGTTGTTGCGGCCCTGAAGGCGGCACGCGTTGACATTGTGGTGTGCTACCTGCCGGTTGGATCTGATGCCGCAGCCAAGTACTACGCACAGTGCGCTATCGATGCGGGTTGCGGTTTCGTTAACGCACTTCCGGTATTCATCGCCGGCACCCCAGAGTGGGCCAAGAAGTTTGAAGATGCCGGACTGCCGATCGTCGGTGACGACATCAAGAGTCCGGGCGGTGCCACCAGCACCCACCGTGTGATGGCGAAGTTGTTCGAGGACCGTGGGGTCGTGCTGGATCGCACCGCCCAGTTAAATGTCGGCGGCACCATGGACTTCATG
>SYJA01000013.1 GCA_005798555.1 Actinomycetota bacterium | reverse complement strand
TTAATGCGTCCCATCCATATTGCACATCTTGATAAGTCCAGACCTGTTGTCTTACTCACCCGGGAGCTAGTTCGCAAATCCATGGCAAATGTGACCGTCGCGCCAATTACCTCAACTATTAGAGGTTTGTATTCCGAGGTTAGGGTCGGCAAGGAGAACAACCTCAAGGGTCCTGGGGTTATTTCATGCGACAACATTCAAACCATTCCTCGGGAGGCACTAGGTCGCCAGATCGGTTGGTTGCTCGCGAAGCAGGAAACCGAATTGGGCGCTGCCATAAATCACGCTTTCGACCTCGAGATCGCCTCGGTCGAGAAGGGCTAGCGGCGATCGGCCCGTCAGCCCCGAGGCTGACTTAAACGCCGCGCCTAGCCAACAACTGAGCGGTCCGTTCGCGTTTTGCTATTGCTTTTTTACCGCGGCGGTGTTCCAATTGGGTAGCGGCTCACCTGCGGGCCGCTACCCCTTAGGGAAGGGCTAGTCAATGCCTAGTGTGGAAGTTAGTGCCCCGGTTAGTTCGGCGGCCAGCGCTCGGTTGGCTCTTGGTGTTGGTTGGGTGCGCCCGGGTGCGGGAATGATCGGCGGCACCCTAAACCCCTCCTATGCCACTTCTGGTGGTATCGGCCGGCCAACGTATGCGTGTTTTGAGGGTAGTGAAGAGTAGGACCCTTCCCCGCCGCTAGGTGGGGTGTTTAAACCTTTTTGCCGACCCCAGACCGACATTGGTTTGGGGTCGGTTTTTTGCGGGGAAGGAACCAAACGGCCTCGGCGCTCTTGGATTTACTGAGGCACCGGCACCCGCGATTCCAAGTTCACCCCGAGCACGCGATCGCGCATGACCGATAGCTGGGTACTCGTCTTGATCGCACCAGACCACCAGGCCAGTGCCATCTGTGAGAGCGCATACTCCTCTTTGCCGAGCCGGTAGTTCTCCTCCCCTAAGCCCGGTGCGTAGATATGGCCGTCGGTCCAGCGCAATTGCAGGGCCCGGGTGTCACGGGCGTGCGCGGCCAGGAACTCACCGGCCTTGGTGTCGGGGGCGGCATACACATTGGCGAAACCGTCAACGCCGGTGAACGTCGCCGGGCGGCGCACTCCCCAACCCACCCCCATCGGGTAGTAGATCTGGCCGAGGGGTTGATAGACGGTCCCACCGGGCGCCGCATAAGGCGGTGATGGGAAGTTAACAACAGCCAGTGCGCGATAGACGATGTCGGCGTTTAGGAATACCGCGGCCGGAACCCTCTGCTTGGCGTTGCGCAGCAAACTCGCCGCCCACCACAGGTGCTGCACATTTTGGGTGTAGTCGGGATTGACCTTGCCGTGATTGGTGATGGTGCCGTCCTCGTTGGCGTTGGTACCCGGCAGTGAGTTGCGCAAGATGACGCCGTTATAGATGCCATTGGAAGTCAGGTCACTCGGACGAGCGAAGGCGGCAATCGAAAGCGCGACTAAAGTCGCCCGCCATGTCGGCACCCGCGGATCCTTCGGCATCATCGCCAGCGCCAGCGCCGGTGCCATTAGATCCCAGGAGACTTCATCGGCGCGTGAATCACCCGGGGTTAGCTCGACCCCGGCCCGGTTGCGGAAGTAGAACGGGCCGCGGGCAACGGAGTTGTCGGCTTCGGCCGCCACCATCGATGCCACGTAGGCGCGCTCTTGGGTGCTTAGCTCGGGCCACAGCAGCCAACCGGCCTGCCCGGCCACGGTTGCCCAGAGCGCGGACTGGAAGGTATTGCCCCAACCACCGGGGGAGTTCACCTGATGCTGGCAGGTGACGGTGCGAATCTGCCAACGCGCATAGTCGACCAGCTCACCTCGACTGATGCCATTGACGTTCTTCCAGTCACTTGTTGTCGCCATGATCGCCGCCGCCTGCGCTGAGTTGGCGGCCCGCCTAATCGACTCCTCATCGGTTTGGTAGCGATTGAGGGCGTCGTAATAAGGCATCGAACTTAAGCCTTTGAGCCTCTTAGTGAGATCGTTGACGATCACATAACGCAACCCGTCGTTCACGGTGTCCTTGATCTCGGCCATGCCATCGATCTTCAAGGTGCCTTTGGTTCTAGCGGGTGCCACCACCCGGCGCGCGATCTTGTAGGCGTTCTTTTCGGCTGTTTCGGTTGCGGTCGGGCAGTGGCCCGGCAGGGTCGCCTGGGTACCGACAAGTGGTGTCTGATCGGCGGCAAGTGGCGCACTGATCGTCTTCGACTTCTTAAGTTTCGCGGGGCCGTCACTTAGCACCCACTGCGCGCGATCGCGCACCACACCGGGGGTGTCAATGCCGTCGGCGTCCCAATCACCGACCACCGGGATATCCGTCGGCAAGCCGAACGGGAAGGTGAGCACCGCGGCCTTGGCCTCGGGCACCATCGTGACGACGACACCATTACTAACTTTCGGTGCTTTCGTGACGTTCAAGTAACGCAGGATCCAACTGCCGGCGCGAAAGACGCCCACATCATCGCGCCCATCACCGTCCCAGTCACCGACGACCGGCAGATCACCGGGCTCGCCGAACTTCTCGTCAACGGTGGCCCCGTCGGAGAGTTGCCAGAGCCACTGGCCACTACGGAAAACACCGATATCGGCTTTGCCGTCGCCGTTGAGATCACCGGTCACCGGCAGGTCACCGGGCTGACCGCCCCAGGTGCCCTTGGCCTCCCAGCCCGCATTGCTCAAGATCTTCGATGAGATAAACCACTGGCCGGCGTCGTACCGACCCGGGGTCGCCAAGCCATCACCATCCCAATCGGCGAGCAGCGCGGTGCCACCGGCCACCGGCAGCGTGACGGCCGTGCGGGCCAGGGGGGTGCCGACCCCGCTGAAGATGGTGAATGCACCGGTGCCCAAGGCCGCGGCGGCAGGCACCGACCGCGGGGTGGTGCGCTTACCGATGCCGCTGCTGGTGACCTGCGCGATACTCGGCAACGCCGGTGCCCTATCAATGCCTCGGACAGTGCCCGCAATCGGCACACCGGCCTTCGTCGCGGCAAAGCTCGGCACCGCTGCGACACCAGCGGACGCGAAAAGGATCAACGTCAGCAAGGCTGACGTGGGTCGACGAATCAGAGCGAACACTCCTCGCACAGTGGGGAAGAACGCATTGGCACCTGGACGGTGGTCACGCGATCTGGCTGGTCGATCTTGAGCTCCTCGACCATAACACCGGATACCCCTCGGAACCACAACACCACGAGGTTAAGACTCGGATCAAGATTTAGGGCGAGCGTCACATGGCCCAGGGTCTTCTCGTCATAGGGGAACGGCGGCAGGTTCGCGTAGAAAGTGTTCTGCTTCTTCGACATCACCCCGTGCAGCGCCGAGACCCAAAGGTTCGGCAGCGTGCCCGAGCCATCCCACAACATGGTGGTCTTATCCGGATAGGACACCGCTGCCTGCTGCGCACTGATTATCGATTCACCAATCAGCAGGTTGTCGACGCCGGCACTGCGAGTGTTCGCGGCTTCAATCCCGGGGGCCGAGGTGAAACCACCCGTGAACCTTTGGGTGGTGGTGCCGACATATCCAAACATCGTAAAACCTATTGCCAACGCGATGACACCACCGATGGTGACGTTGATGCGAGCCGCTCGCGGATTCGCAGCGCGCAGCGTGGCCTTGTTGACGGCAACGAGGAGGATGCAGATACCTGTTGCGGCCAAGGCGGCGACAACCGGTGCTACCGCAAGCAGCATCGCGTTCAGGGTCTTCAGAACGTAGTAGCTGACCAGCCGTGAGAGCTCACCGGCGTCGGCGCCGCCCATCGCTATCACCGCGAACACCGTGAAGCCAAGCACCGGACCGGCGGTCGCCAGCGCAAGTGGGGCCCGACGGCCGCGCAGTAAAAGAATGGCCAACCCGATGACGACAATGGGTGCGACTAGCGCTGCTCCGATATTGAACGGACTCATTCCCACACCGATGGCACCGAGATCGGCCAACAGGCCGCCGGCACTGGTGCCCGGGTCGGAGTTGATAACCGCTTGGGTTTGCAACCAGGCGGTAACGGCGACAAAGACCCCGGCGGCAATGACCCACAGCGGCGCTAGCCACTTGCGCACCCGCCAGAGGGCGAGCGCGACGATGATCCCGGATGGGATCAGGCCAAGTACCAGTGGCGTCCATAGGCCAATGGCCGCGAGGGCGCCGAGCGGGATCAAGAACGGTCCGGCGCCGCGCGCCGACGCCCAATCACGCGCCGATAAATACGCGGTAACTACGACAACGGTTACGCCCATCACGAAGTTCGTGAACCCGCTGTTGAAAAGCCCGGTCGGGCTGCCGAGTAGTGCGAAGGCCGCGAAACCGAGGACCGCGATCGGGGTTGCCCACCTACTCACGAAACCACTGCGTGCGTTTACCAAGGCGCCAAGGCGCCCCGCCAGATCACCGGCCACCCACGCTAGAGCCACCAGGCATAGGGCGAAGGAGATCGACGACCACTGCACATACGGCCAGAGCAAACTTGTGCGCTCAAGTAAGTCGGCACCGGTTTGCGCGCCGAGTTGGGCAATGGACCAGACCGTGGTGTGGAGGGATGGGTACCACTGGTTCCAGGCGACCGAGCCATCAACGGTCGGCCAGGTGGTGCTGCCAACCTCATAGGTGTTGGCAAATGTCGTGAAGTGCCCTTGGTTATCCCAGCCACTGAAGAACAGGCCGCTGACGATGCTGTAGAGATTCCGGCCAAGATAGGCACTCATCAGCCACCAACTGGTGCCAACCAGCATGATGCCAAGCAGGGCGTCGCTGATCGTCGGCTTGGGTATTGGTCGAGCGAGCCGCGGGATGAACCGGGCGGCCACGAGTGCGACTACCGCCACGGTGATGAACAGGTGCGCCGAAGTTGCAGTTACCGGGGTGGCTCCGGCCCGGGGGAAGATCAGCGCCACCAGGCCGGTGAGCACGATGATGGAGATCAGCGCCCGCTCGGTGATCGTGCGGCCCCACGGCGGCAGCAAGATCAGCAGCACACCGGCGGCCACAAATCCCACCGGTGGCAGCAGCCAAAGGAGCACGACGGCAACGGCGGCCACCGCCGCAAGGATGACGTTCACGCGGTTACCCGTCGCCATTAGTTGCCCGGCTTCATCGGGATCGAGATATTGACTTGGCCCGTTTGCAGGGCGCTGACTTCAGCGACGCCGGCCCCGTCAACCTTCATTCCCAAATCATTCTCCGCCCGCCACCCCGCCGGCGGCGTGACACGCACGGTAAGGGTTGACGCATTCCAGATCGACTGTGGTTCGGCTTGCAAGTTGTAGACGAGATTGCCATCGGGGGCCGTGAACGTGCCGGCGGGCAGGTCGTATGACACCGATACCGCAGCCTGCGCGCCCGGCGCCGTCCAGCCGACCACCCGAACAAGTTTTTGTCCGAAACCATCGTCAACAAAACCCCGGCCGTATTGCTGATGGTTCTTGAAGGAGCGCACCGCGAACCCTTGCGGGTAGGAGGCGCTGTAATTGGTGGCGACGGTGGGCACATAGAGCAAATATGCGGCCTTAAGCCAACTGGTTTCGTAGCCGATGCGCTCGGGTGGGCCCTCGGGCCGCTCCACCGGCGTGGCGTTGGTGACCGTCATGAGTTGGGTGACGCGGGCCGACCCATCGGTATTGAGTCGCGCCGACACCAGGACATTTCGCTGCTGGAATACATCAACCTTGCTCTGGTTTCCGTTTTGGGTGTAGACCGCAGACCAATCACCTTGGCCCGGGTCGCGCACCGAGCCGCCGGCGCCACTTTCCAGAATGAAATTCTCGAACCGGGTATCGCGCATCCAAACCTGGAAATGCCGGCCGGGTGCGGTGCTCGCAATTGCTTTCGCAACCGAGACTAGATCCTCCCCCGATAGCAATTGCGCTAGCAGCTCATCGAGTAGTAGTTGGTTGGCTTCTTGCCGCGCCACGAATTCGGTTACGCCGAATTTCTCGTAGGCTTCAACCAGCAGGATCTGGCCGAGCCGATCACCGGTGACCTCACCGTAGGTCGGCGATGAGATCGGCCCGATGGCATTCAGCACGGCGGCGATCGAAGTGAGGTCAAGGGTGATGACGCCGTCGACGGCCGGGTAATCCCCGCCGATCCACGCGCCAGACATCTCGCGCGCCGAATAAAGCAGTGACGGATGCGTGTTGGCAACCACCATCGGGGCGTTGCGCGGGTTCGCGGGGAAGAACGGGTTACCGGCCGGCCCCCACCAGGTGACCGGGGCGTTCAACGGCGGGTACAGCTGGGTACTCGTCTGCCCCTTGATCGGGATCGAGATTCGGCCGTTGTCGAACTCCACGAGCACCAACGTCAAAGGCGCACCACCCGCGGCTCGCATCTCGGCCTGATTACCGATTGCGATGAGATAACGTCTGGACGCATTGGCGCCGAGTGCATCGGGCAGCAGCGGCGCTAGATCAACTAGGGCGCTAACCGCGCGCTGCACCGGCTTGACCTCTTTCAGCGCCCTGGCCCGAACGGTTTCAAGGAATCCAGCAGCCGGCCCGCTGGTGTCCACCAACTTCAACTGCTTGGCGGCGTCGTTGATGTCGGCGTCAACCGCGGCGACCCGCGGCGGTAGTTGTCTAAGTAACTCGATGTCGATTGCGCCATTACTGAAAATCTTCGCGCCCCCGCCTTGCCCCGAAAGATCACCAAAGATCGCGAGTAGTTCACCCGTACCGGTAGTGACGTCATCGGTCGCGATGGCCAACACTCGCCAGTTGGCAACAGCAGTTTCCAATCCCGGCAGCGCGCCAACCAAATCCAATTGCGCAGCCCCAGCGGATGATCTGACCCGATCCGCGGCGGTCTGCACCTCGTCAAAGTTGGCCAACGCCGCTTGGTAGTCGCCGGTGGTGAGTTGGTCGACCGCCGCCGTCAGGCTCGTCTGAAAACTTCGGGCGCCCAGGGCAACGGAAACCAGTGAAGACATCAGGCCGACCTGCAACCACAGCACGAACCCGCCGACAAGGGCCACGACAGCCAGGCCGAGCAGGAAAAAAGGCCTTGATAGCAAAGGCCTTGGACGTGACACTAGATGAGTATAAGAAGGTGAGGTAGGTAGGCGCACCCAACTAGTAGGCGCCGTGGCCAATCAGGACGACTTTGATGGTTTTGGCCACGATAACCAGATCCAAGGCTGGTGACCAGTGCTCGACGTAGTCAAGATCCATGCGCATGCGCTCATCCCACTCCACCTGCTTGCGACCGGACACCTGCCAAAGCCCGGTCAAGCCCGGCTTGGTCAGGTGGCGGCGGTGATCGGCGTCACCAAACAACGGCAGCTCGGCAACTAGTACCGGTCGCGGACCGACAAGTGACATCGTGCCGCCGATTACGTTGACGATCTGCGGCATCTCATCAATCGACCAGCGGCGCAGCACCCGACCAAATGGGGTGATGCGCGGATCCTGCCTATAACGATCAACTATCAATGCATCCGGTGCGCCGATTACCGCCTCGCGTTCTTTGTCCGCGCCCACTCGCATGGTGCGGAACTTCGCGACGGTAATGACGGCGCCGCCACGCCCGATGCGCTCTTGGAAGTAGAACATCGGGCCGCGGCTGGTCAACTTGGTGCCGATACCGGCAACGATCATGAACGGCAGGAAGATCAAGAACAGCAAAATGCCCGCGATGACGTCGAGGCTGCGTTTGATCGCCCGTTTCGGACCGGTCAGATGCGGTTCATCAAGGTGCAGCAATGGCAGGTCGGCGGCCATCCGCATCGTGACGCGCGGGCCGGCAACGTCACCCACGGCCGGTGCCACCAGCAGGTCGACGCGCGGGCCTTCAAGGCGCCATGACAGCCGCTGCACCACCTGATGTCCGAGTGCTGGGGAGCCAGCAACCGCGACGGTGTCGGCGTCCGCCAAGGCGATGCGGGTCATTACCTCATCGAGCCACCTGTCGAGACCGTCGCTATCGATGTCGGCCGGCGGCTCATCGATCACGTCGACGACGGTGAAGCCGGCAACCGGGTCGCGATCGAGCATGTCGACGGTCTCGGACTTCTGCGGCTCGGCCCCGACCACGATGGTGCGATGCAGGAAGTGCCCGTAGCGACGTTCATGCCGCAGCCACGCACGTAACGCCCAACGCACGGCCAACAGAAAAATCAAGCCGGTGACAAAGGTGATCAGGACGAAACCGCGCGACAGGTCGATCTTGAATGCGAACACCACGATCGCCACCGCGCCGAACACGGTTGCGGTTGCGGAAACTACGCGCTTGAACTCTTCGGAGCCGACGCCGAGCACGCGGGTGTCGTACGCACCGCGAAGCACTAGGACACCAACCCACGCCAGGATCACGATGACGACAAGTGAGACGTAGGTTGGGTCATTGATCTCGACGTTGAAGGGGATCGCCCAGCGCAGGATGAAGCCGGTGATCCCGGCCAAGGTCACGGCCAGGACATCCAAGATGAAGACCCGGATGGCGTAGACGCGTAGCGGGTCACGGCGCAGGTGGGGGCGGTCGCGGCGGGAGTGGGCTTCGGACCAGCCGATCCGGGCCGGGGTCACCTGGCCACGTGTTACCGGAGACGCGGCTACCGGAGTCGCGGCTACCGGCGATTCCTCGACCGCCACAAGCAACACCTCCTTCGACCCGAAGCCCCCACGGTACCAGCGAAAAGCCCCCGAGCCGTGCGGCGCAGGGGCTTTTCAGCGGGCTTTGATACTTATTGCAGGTAGATCCGGACCGGGATCTCGGTCAAGGTGATCGCCGCATCCGCCGCCGATTCCTGGCAATTTGCCAGCGGGTCGCAGACCAATTGGGTGCCGGCCGGGGCGGTGTAAGCCACCTCGCCGGTCTGGGCCCAGGCCACCACTGACTTTTGCCCATCCCGGGAGAAGTTGCAGGTAACAGCGCCACCGGCTTCGTCACACCCATCGAACTTCGACCCGATCACCCAGTTCTCCAGGGCAAAGAACCCCTGCTCGGCGTCGGTGCCCGGGTACGCCTGAATACCAAGTAGGGCAATTGGCCGTAGCGACCAGATGTACCAGTACGAGCGGGCAATTCCGTATCGCAGATCGTCAATGTAGGTGCGCACCACCCAGCCCGCCGCCTTGGCACCGGTGATCTCAGTTTTCGGGATCGGCCCGGGTCCGGCGAGCCCGTAGTTGAGTTCGGTATCCCATAGCGGAATGTCGGCCGGCGCACCCGCTGCCGTGACCGCCTTCTTGACGATGTCAATCAAGGCACCGCGCGCGACCGGATCACCCTCACCTGTTGGATACGTATGAATAGCGAGTACGTCAACCGGCCACTGCTTGGCCGCGAGTGCCTTTAGGTAGGCGGGGAAGAACTTGTCGAAGGCCTTGGTCAACCGCAGCGCCGGTGACGCCGACACCACGGTGGCCGCAGGATCGATCTCCTTGATGATCTTGTAGGCGCGCGCCGTGAGCTCGGCCATCTCTTCTGGGGTGCCGCTGAAGAAGTCGGCGAGGTTCGCCTCATTCCAGATCTCGTAACTGGTGATGCGCCCCTGGTAGCGCGACACGACCGCGGTGACCCAGCTATCCCAATCCGCGAAATCCTTCGGTGCGCTGTTCGCGCCGGGGTACGGCGGGTACACGGTGTCGGTGAAGTCGCGCGCCGCCCACTCCGGGGTGGTACCGAGCACCAGCATGATGTCCTTCATGCCCTTGGCTTCGGCGTTGTTCAGCGCACCTTCAAGGTTGTCCCACTTGTACTTGCCTTTTTCTAGTTCGATCTGTGACCACGCGGTGCCGTTGTCCCAAAGCCGCAGTGCGCCAAATGGCGCCGACGCCCAAGCTTCACCTTCCACACCTTCAATATGCATACCAACCAGAGTTGGCTGCACGGCGTCGGCTGCGATTGATGGTGCCGCCGAAGGGGCCGCCGAGGTAGGCGTCGGGTTAGCGGCCCCACCGCACGCCGATAGCGCGAGTGCTGATGTGGCGACCAGTGCTGAAACTAAAGCTAGCTTGCTGCGCCGAACCATGTAGGCATACTTCCAATCGTTACGGGGGTGCCCGCGACCGCGGCGGTCGTGACACCTGCGGCTGTCTGCTGAACGGTAGCCCCTGCCGGCACCGTGAAGGCACCCGAGCCGGTGCTGGCCCATGCCACCGTGGTGATAACGCCAGCCTTGTTGATTGAGCAGGTGTTCACGGCACCGGTGGTGCAGTTGACATCGCCGCCCACCAGCCAGTTATAGGTGGTCTGGTAGCCGACTGCCGGTGCGGAGCCGGCGATCATGTTGATGCCAAGCAGGGTCGTGGGTGCGTACCAGTAGTACCAGTAGGCGCGCTGCACCCCAAGGCGGGCATCGTCAAGATAAGTCTGGGAAACCCATGCCGCTGCATCGTCACCGACGATGGAAACGTGGGGCACCGAACCTGGGCCGGCCAGCCCGTAGTTGATCTCGGTATCCCAGAGCGGCTTCGCCGGCGCACCGGCCTTGGCAAGTGCCGCCTGCACGGTCGCAATCGAACTCGCGCGGGTGGCCGGGGTGCCGGTGCCGTCTGGATAAAGATGGACGGAGTAAACGTCAACCGGCCATCCGCGCTTCTTCAAGCCCTTCAGGTAAGCCGGGAAGAATTTATCGAAAGCGGAAGTCAACCGGACGGTGCTACTCGCCGCCACCACCTTCGCGGTCGGGTCGTACTTGCGAATGATCGTGTACGCCTGCTTGGTCAAATCGGCCATCTGGTCCGGGGTGCCCTGCCAGAAAGTCGAAAGATTGGCCTCATTCCAAATCTGGTAGGCGTCAATCGAAGCCCCGTAGCGCTTGACGACACTGGTGACCCAGTCCTTCCAGAGCTTCGAGCTCGACGGCATCGAGGCCGCGCCCTTGTTCGGGTAGGTGCCCTGCTTGGTATTGCTCGCTGCCCACTTCGGGGTCGAACCGAGCACATACAAGGTGCTCGCGCCTTCAGCGTTCGCCCTTTGGATCGAGGCATCCAGCCCGTTCCACCAGTACCTCTTCGAGGTCTGCTGAACTAGGCCCCACGACACCCCCGAATCCCATAGCCGAATGGCCCCGTAGTTGACACTCGGGTCACCCCCGGTCGAGATGTTCGGCACGTGCATGCCAAAACTGGTGTCATCGATTACCACAGAAGTTGCCGGCAGCGCGGTGGCGGCGGAGCCAGCGACAACGGCCAAGCTCACCAGGGTTGCGGTAAGGGCACGGCGCATAGATGAACCTTTCGACGTTGCGGGCCTCGGCCCAGTGGCTGGGATCACCAGACTCTAGCCCAGTAAGACACTTTGGCTCGGGAGGACATACGCGGGCCCCCTCCCAGTTATCGGCCGTCCGAGCGGTGGCTAGCCGCCGGGGGTATCGAGTTCAGGCCGGCGCCTGGCCGGGCATTGGTCCGGCGACTTCTTCGCCCTTGATCAGCTACCGCTTGCGCAGGACATACAGGCTCTGCCCGTCGGTCTCGCGGCCATACTCAAATCGGTCCACGGCCAGCCGGGCGGCCTTGACGTGATCCTCGAAGTGCCAGCGGGCGAACCTGGTGCAGTGCAGTCGACCCTGCCAGTCAAGTGGGCCGTAGCCGGATGGGTTTTCCTCCCACGCTGCCACCTCTTCTTCAACGAAGCAGGTGACCATCGCTTTGCCACCCGGGCTCAGCACCTGCTCAATGAGCTTGAGGTACGCCGGGGTGTCTTCGTCATTCATATGTGAGAACACCGAGTACGCGTAGCAGACATCCACCGAACCCGGCTCACTGGCCACGGTGCGCTCCGGTGCGCCGTCCGGGTTGTAACGCTCATTGCTGACGTCGACAAGGGTGAAACGAAAACCCGGGCCGGCTAGGTTCTTGTCGGCCCAGGTGATTAGTTCAGGCTGGACGTCAACACCGTGGTAGTCACGGATGCGGCCGAATCGCTCGCGCACCCCGACCGCGAGTCGCCCCGCCCCGCAGCCCCAATCCAGCAATGCTGATGTCGCGCTGAGACCGCAGTAGTCACTTAAGCGCTCAACGTCATTAACCGCGGTGGCGATGAAGGCTTTATCGTCCTTGAAGTGTGCACCACCCATGCGGAACTTGCCGGGGGGCAAAACGATTGGAGTTTTCCGCTTGAACACGCGCCGAGCCTATCTGGGTGATGTGGTTGACTGCCTCCATCATGGTGTCGTTTACTGCGCATCTGCCCGCACCGGCTATTGAGGCCCTGCGCGGCACACGCAATGTGGGCCTGTGGGCACTCTCACCGCTTGATGCTGGTCTGCGCCGAATTCAGGGCCGCACCGCGCTACCACCGTTGCCGCTGCGCCGCCACGCGGGGCGCGCGAGTATTTTTGAGGCTGCGGCCAGGCAGATGTCGGATGCAATAGATCGGCTTGACTTACTCGCCCCGAACGCGAATGTGCTTGACGCCGGCTGCGGCGCGGCGGCGATGGCCCTGCAATGGCAGCCAAGGATGGGGCCGGGCTTTCGCTATACCGGTTTTGATGTGCACGAGCCGTCGATCAACTGGTGCAAGAAGCACTTCGCTAACGACCCACGATTTACTTTCGTGTATGCCGATGTTTCGTCCGCCTACGGCCACGCGACCACACCACTTGATGCCTTCACCTTTCCGGCTGAACCTGGCGCCGTGGATTTTTTGCTCGCCAAGTCACTCTTCACCCATTTGGTGCCAACCGAGGTCGAGCACTACCTGGCCCAGACGCGCCGGGCCCTGGCCCCCGCCGGCCGCGCACTGCTCACCGCTTTTCTTTTCGACGACACCGACCCGACCTTCCAGACCCCGGCCTTCCCATTCGGCGAGCCCGAGCGCGCGGTGCGCTGGCGCCTGCAGGCCCGGCCGGCCGCGGCCATCGCCTACGGGCGCACTCTTTTCACCGAACTCCTCCAGGCAGCAGGGCTGCGGATCGTCACCTTCGAACCCGGCTACTGGCCGGGTGTCGATGCGGTGCCGTTGGCGCAGGACCACCTCATTGTCACGCCCGGATAACCGCCGCCCAGTGGTGCTTGCAGCTAGAGCAGACCGAATTCGCGGGCGCGTTCACGTAGCTCCGCCCGCGCATTTGGATGCGCAGCGTGCTCGATGATGTTGCTCGCCTGCTCACCCTGGGTGCGCCCGAACACCTCGGCGATGCCGTTCTCGGTGGCCACCGCGCTGTGCTGCAAGGTGGTGACCGGCTCGGTGAGCACCGGCACGATGGTCGAGACATTGGCCTTTGGATGCCATGACGGCAGCGCGACGAATGACTGACCGCCGCGGGCGTGCAGGGCGCCGGAGGTGAAGTCCGGTGCGCCGCCAAAACCCGAGTAGATCCGGCCCTTGAGCCGGCTGGCATTCGCCTGGTCGAACAGGTCAACCTGCAGGGCGCCGTTAACACTTGTCATGAGCGCTTGTCGGGCAATCGCTGCTGGGTCATTAGCGATTTCAGTCCGCATCATCCGAACGCGACGATTTAGGTTCAGCCATTCATAAAGCTCACTCGAGCCGAAGATGAAGGACGCGGTGAGCGGTAGGTCTTCATCGAGGGCGCCGACCTTATGCAGGTTCAGCACCCCATCACTGAACATCTCGGTCCAGATGCGCAGGCCCCTGTGCTTGACCAGCGCGCCCAGCACCGCATCCGGGACGCCGCCAATCCCCAACTGCAGGGTGGAGCCATCAGCTATTTGGGCGGCAATGCGATCGCCTATCCCCTGGCAGGTGTCGTCCAAACCACCGGGCTCGTGGGTCGCCAGTGGTTCGTCAACCTCGACCAGGAAGTCGATTTCGTTCTCGTAGATCTGAGCATCACCATAGGTGTAGGGCATATTTGAATTGCATTGCGCGATGACGACCCCGCCGTGCGCCTTAGCCGTCTCGATTGCCATCGGCAAGATGTTGACTTCGATACCAAGGCTCACGGTGTCGTAGTGGCGCTTGGAGGTATTGAGCAAGACCACATCAGGCCGCACGTGATCGCGAACCAGCACCGGCAACAGCGACAACCTCGAGGGCAGATAACGCAGGCTGGGGTGATGACGCATCGCCGGGCCAACAAACGCAGTCTCGTAGGTGACCCCATCGCGATCGGGTAAGGGGCCGTGCGCATTGAGCATATGCAGCCGGTACTCGGGCACGGACGAATCGAATGCCGCCAGCAGGGCCCGGGGGGTTGCGAAGTTACCCGAGGCAATAACCCTCGGATTCTTCGGCAGATGCCCCAGCACAGATGGCAATTGCTCCAACGTGATGACCCTCATGATGCCTCCTTGACACTATTCTTGCAGCAGTGCAGAACCCGACACCCGCTGTGGCACATTGACCCGCTGCCCGCTGTGCCACAATGAACCATGCGGCAAACGTTCCCGTGGCGCGAGGTCTCGGTCTATATCGCCGGCCACAATGGCCTAGTGGGCTCGGCCATCTGGCGGGCACTTGAGGCCGAGGGGGTCGGCAAGTTGATCGGCTGGCGCTCGGCCGAGCTTGATCTTTGTGATCGCGATGCCACCTTCGACGCTATCAATGACGCCAAGCCGGATGTCATCATCGATGCGGCGGCGAAAGTCGGCGGCATCATGGCGAATTCCACCTACCCGGTTGAGTTCCTGCGCGACAACATGCTCATTCAGACGAATGTAATGGACGCGGCGCACGCGGCTAATACCGAGCGCTTGCTGTTCCTCGGCTCGTCATGTATTTACCCCCGGCACGCAACCCAGCCCATCCGCGAATCATCACTGATGACCGGACCCCTCGAACCGACCAACCAGGCTTATGCCATGGCGAAGATCGCCGGCATTTTCTATATCGAGGCGCACCGAACCCAGTACGGGCGCAGGTGGATCTCGGCGATGCCAACCAACCTCTACGGCCCGCGCGATAACTTCGATCTGCAAAGCTCGCATGTGCTGCCCGCGTTTATCCGACGCTTCCACGAGGCCAAAGTTGCGAACGCGCCCGCCGTCACCGTTTGGGGCACCGGCACCCCGCGGCGCGAGTTCTTGCATGTCGATGATCTCGCCCAGGCCTGCTTGGTACTGCTCCAGCATTACGACTCCCCCGAGACCATCAACGTTGGTCTCGGCGAAGATATGCCGATTCGTGAACTTGCCGAAACTGTCGCCTCGGTGATCGGGTACCAAGGTGCGATCGAATGGGATTCAGCCAAGCCCGATGGCATGCCGCGCAAATTGCTCGATACCACCAGGATCAATGACCTAGGCTGGAAGCCGCAGATCTCCCTGCGCGATGGCCTCGCGAGCACCTACGAGTGGTACTTGGCCAACCTTGCCTGATACTCCCAAGCAGGTATTACTCGTCGGTCGGCGCAGTTTGCTGGTGCGACTTACTTGCACCGAGGGCCTGCGCCCAGCGCTGCTCGAGTTGCTGAATACCTATACCGACGGCATCGCCGAAGAGCCCGGTACCGAGGTGTTCGTGGTGTCACTCGACCCGGACTCGGCGAACATCGTTTGGCTGTATGAGGTTTTCAAGGACGAGGACGCCGAGAACGAGCATCGCAAGTCGGGTGGATTCGCCGCCTTGATGGGGGGGATGCCACCCTTGCTTGATGGTCCACCGGCGGTACTGCGCATGGACCCGCTGCGGATGTCGCTGCAAGAAGGTGTGCTGCAGGAGGATTTCTCCTCTTGAGTTAGCCAGGTTGGGCAAACGAGGCCGGCTCAACTAAAGGGCGGCCGCTCATCAACCCGAACACTCGCGCGACCGGCCGCGCGCCAAAGCCTTGCCGTGGTGTCCTTGTCTTCAGGTGTAACCAAGTTTCCCATCACTCGAAGTGCCACCGTCATCAACAGCCGTGAGCGCATGCCTACCGGGCCAAAGGTGGGCAGGAACCCCGGCACCGTCAAGAATCCGGCCAACCGGCGCGCGATCGAGAAGGCGGTGCCGTAACGCGCCCGCAGCAACGGCGCCCACTGGGTTGAATAGTCAAGGAGTTGATTCGGGATGGTATTGGCGAGTAGCTGCGCGGCAAGGTGCCCGGTCTCAAGCCCGTAGTCGATGCCTTCGCCGTTCAACGGATTGACGCAGCCGGCGGCGTCACCGATCAGCATCCAGTTCGGTCCGGCCACCCCACTTACCGCACCGCCCATCGGCAGCAGCGCCGACCACGGCGCCCGAATCTCGTCAACGAGTTGCCAGTCGGCTCGCTGTTGCTCCGCGTAGTGCTGCATCAATCCGCGCAGGTTCACATCCGCCGGACGCTTCTTCGTCGCCAATGTCCCGACGCCGATGTTTACCTCGCCGTCGCCGAGCGGGAACACCCAGCCGTAGCCGGAAAGCAACTCACCGGATTGTCCGCGCAACTCCAGGTGCGAGGAAATCCACGGATCATCACTGCGGTGGCTTTTGATATATCCGCGCGCCGCAATCCCGTAAGCGGTACTTCGATGCCAGGTGCGGCCCAGTACCCGGCCAAGTTGGGATCGCACCCCATCGGCGACTATCAGCCGCTGGCAGGTGATCTCATGCTTACCGTTGCCGCTGTCGAAAATGACCGCCGCAACACGGCCGTTTTCCAGTCGTGCATCAACAGCACGGTGGCCTTCGATCGACGTCACTCCGGCATTCAATGCCACTTGTCGGATCGCGTTGTCCAACTCAAGTCGCGGAGCCGCGCCCCCGTAACTTGGCAGTGCCCCACCCGGCCAGGGCAGATAAAGGGTGCGGCCAAAGCCCGAGGCACGTAACCCATAGTTGCGGGCCCGACCCGCGAGCCACGGCTTCAGGCCCAACTCATCAAGCTCGGCAATGGCCCGCGGGGTCAGGCCATCACCGCAGGGCTTATCTCGCGGAAAGGTCTCGGCGTCTACGAGAGTGACATCAAGTCCGGCGCGGGCCACCCAAGCCGCTGCAGCCGAGCCGGCCGGGCCCGCCCCGACTATCAACACATCGGTGTCGGTCTGGGTGCGCGCCATGATGCCCCCATTCTCCCGGCTGGGCCCAATTTCGCCACCCACAGGGGAGCCCGTAGATCAGGTGCGTTTGCCAGTGCCTTCGAGTTCGGCCATATCTTCCAGCTCGACGCCCTTGGTCTCGTGTATGTGTCTGATGACGAACGGTATGGACAAAATGGCGAAGACGGTAAACACGCTGTACGCCAGGCCCAAGCTGATGCCGGCAAGTGGCGGGAAGGCGGTCGATACCAAGAAGTTTGCGATCCACTGCGCCGCGGCGGCCAGTGCCAGCGCTGCCGCCCGAATTCGGTTCGGGAACATCTCCCCGAGCAATACCCAGACCACTGGGCCCCAGGTCGCGGCGAAGAATGCCACGTAGATATTGAAGGCGAGGAGCGCGACGATGTTGGGGCCGTCAGCGAGTACCGGCTGGCCGTTGCTGCCTATTGGAGCGGTGCCGAAAACAAAGGTGAGGGTGCCGAGCATCGCGACCATGCCGAATGAGCCGACAAGAAGGAGCGGCTTGCGGCCGACTTTGTCGACGAGGGCAATGGCAACGAGGGTGAATGCGACGTTGACACCCGTCGTGATAAGTGAGGTCTGGAAGGCCTGGCCCTCGCTGAAGCCAACGGCTTCCCAGATGGTGTTCGAGTAGTAGAAGACGGCGTTGATGCCGACGAACTGTTGCAAGAAACTCAAGATGATGCCGATCCAGACCAACGGCATCAGGCCAAATCGCTTGCCGCGCAGATCCGACATTCGGGGCTTGTGCTCACCTTGCATTGACACCCGGATGTCCTCGACCCGGGCGGCGACATCGTCGGTGTAGATCTGCCCCAGCACTGCCGCGGCTTCGTCGTACTTGCCGATTACTACGAGGTACCGAGGTGACTCCGGCAGACGCCACGCGAAGTACCCATAGATCAGTGCCGGGATGACCATTGTCAAGAACATCCAGCGCCAAGCCGGGATACCGAATAACCACTCGTTCAGGGAGTCGCCCCCCGCGGCCCCCAAGATCAGGTAGTTAGTGAGTCCGGTGGTGAAAATGCCGATGACAATCGCGAACTGCTGGAGTGATCCCATCCGGCCGCGCAATTGAGCGGGTGCGATCTCGGCGATGTACATGGGTGCCATCACGCTGGCCACGCCAATGCCTGCACCACCAATTAGGCGCCAAAAACACAGGTCGTAAATACCGAGCGGGAAGGCTTGACCAAAAGCCGAAAGTAGGAACAAGGCCGCGGAAATGAGCATTACCCGGCGGCGGCCGAAGCGCTCGGCGAGGTAGCCGGCGAACCAGGCGCCGATCGCTGAGCCGATCAACGCGATCGACACCACCAGCCCTAGTGCGAGTGAACTAAGGGCAAAGGTGGCCTTGATCCCTGATGCGGCGCCATTGATGACGGCAGAGTCAAAGCCGAAGAGGAACCCGCCGAGGGCCGCGGTGGAGGCCAGGCCGATAACCCGCCCGGTGCGGTAATTGGTCGATGCCATGGCCCGACGCTAGGGGAAAACCGGCCGTTAGGGAGGTTTTCCGGAATTTGGCCGCGGGTCGGGCTCACCGAAAATGTCTAGTACTGGACAGATTTGATTGTCTATGCCTATACTCTTTTTAGTGACTGTTATTTAACGCGACTGGCCGATTGATTCAGTAACCGAAAGAAAGGAGTCACCGTGAACTTCCCATTCTTCGCACGTGGCGCCGGAACAAAGCCCCGCGCGGGCGCTACCCCGCTATTAGATCTTTGGCCCAACCGGGCCCACACTGTCGAGTCCGATTTCAACTATGGCCTTTGCCGGTTCACCCTTGACTGCTCCTGCGGAGTGCATTTTGACACTCCATATATCGATGAGGCCCTGGAATGGCGTGAACTGCACGTGCAGCTCGCGCCGTTGGCCGACCAGCTACCGGCGTAGGCCGTGGGCAAAGTCCAGGCCAGAGTTGAAATAACCAGCAAAGCCGCAGCCAGCCAGGCCCTCGCGAAAGCCACCAAGGATTGGCGCGCCGCCAAGAAACGCGAGCGGGCGGCCCGCGATGTGCTGGCCGCTGTGGTTGCCGAAGCAGTGCACGGTGGCTTCCTGACTGAAAACAAGGCCGCGAAAGTCACCGCCATCCCACGCATGACGATTCGCAAGATGCTGGGCAAAGGCTAGGCAGCTAACCCGGTGTGCGCCCGATCACCGTCACCGTCACCGGTGCACTTCAAGGTCAAACCATGGACAGGGCGCGCTGGCAGGACATCCCCGCCAGCCTTGCCTAAAGGCGCAAAGTTGACCGGGGTGCGAGTTGGTGCGTCCTTACTGCGTGACCCAGATGGTGACCCGAACTTGGCCCAAGACTTCAAGTCATGATCTCCCGGGGCTAACACCGGGCACCGGGGCACGCTAGGCCTTAGTGTGACAACATGCCAATAATTAAGAGCCTGCTGACCGCCACTGCCGCCATCGTCCTTGTCCTGACCGGGGCAAGTGCTCCCGCCACCGGGGCGCCGGCCCCAGACCTGGCAAGCGGCGGCAACCCGCCCGGTGGCTGGGTGGTGGCCGAATCGATTTACAACACCATGTTCGGGGGCGTGGGCGTGGGCGAACCACAGGGCACGTTGATAGCCGACTCCGGTTTTAGGCCCTACCCGCATGGTTTCCCAATCCCCAACTGGGGTTCGGCGCAGGATTTGGCTTCGTCCTCACTCGTCTTTGGTATCCCCGAGCGACTTACCCTCACCCAAATGCAAAATGGGGAGTACAGCGAGCCGGCGCCCCTGAACGCCCTGGCCTTGCGCCGCACCCTCGGTGACGGAGTCTGTAAAGATCCGAAAGCCATTGACCCAAAGACGGGGGAGTGCGACCTGATTTTGGGCGCCGTGCTGCTCGCCAAGTCAATCGAAAGTGCCGGCCTCGGCGGCCACTGCCTGGGCATCGCGGCCGCAGCCGCGGCGGTCTACAACGGGCAGCTTCCGGCCAACCAGGTCGGGGCCTCGGGCCTCGGCATTAACGCCGCAAACCCGATGGGTGACCGCGCGCTCCAAACGATCACTCGACTTTTCGGCACCCAGTACCTCAACCCGGACATGCTTGATCAAGTAAAGGAGGGTCAATCACCAACCGAGATTGTGCAAACGCTCATCAAGACGCTGCCTAGTGGTCAGGTGCCCTTCGTTCTAACTTTGTACGGCACCGGCGGTGGGCATGGCATCACGCCTTACGCGGTTCTCGACCGCGGCAATGGGCTTTATGACATAGCGGTCTACGACAACAACTACCCATTTCGTGCCCTGACATTGACGATAGACACCGTGGCTAACACCTTCGTCTACACCTCTGCGACGAATCCGAACTCACCCACCTATACCTGGTCAACCGCGAATAAGTCAGCAATCGCTTTGATACCACTTGATGACATCCTCGCCGTGCAACCCTGCCCGGTCTGCCGTGGCGAGGATGAGGGGACATTGGTGGCCTTTAGCTCCTGGTCGATGGCCAACAGTGGCCTGATCAACATCGGTCTCACCGACTTGCAAGGCGCGGCCCTCGCCCCAGATCTCTATCGCTTGTTGAATCCGTTGAACCCCAGCACCGGTAAGAATCAGAGTGCGCCACTGATTGTGGTCGATCCCGGGGTGGACTTTGCCGTAGCCGTTCAAACAGGTGCCCTCGCCGCCAAGCAACCGATGGAGATCTATGCGATGAGCAATGGGGCCTCCGACGTGCTGACCTTGGACCAACTCCGGTCAAATGATGTCTTCCGATTCTTTGTCAGCGATACCAGCACCGCCTTCAATTCGACCCAGCCATCGTCCCCGCGAATTGAGAACCTGCAGGATGCGAAACTCGATAGCTACTCGGTGCTTGGCCATCCACTTTCACTACCCGCGGGCATCTTTTTGAACCAGGCGAACAATCGAGACGCCAAGACCGTGAAATTCAAAAGCACGGCCAAAAAGACACTACAGTGGAACGTGCAAGTGGTGCAGAACCCAACTCCGACGGAGTCCGGTTGGGTCGGGCTTAGTGTTGACGTTCCCGCTGGCGGCATCATCTTGGTTGACTACAGCAAAACAACGCCCACGGCGCCACCGCTGGCGTGGGTGGTTAGCAAGACCAAGGACCGCACTCCCATCAAAATGGTGAAGGTGACACCTGCTTTGCTCCTGCAAGAAGCAAAGCAGGTCTACAACGCCTACGGCCCCGGCTGACTAGCCAGAAGCCCACACGTCACAATTGCGGCATGAGCCAAATGAGCGTTGAACCAGAGAACCCTTCGTGGACGGCGACCAAGATCGTTGCGATCGTCGTCGCCGTCATCACGGCGGCCTACATGCTGCCGTGGGCGATCGCCGCGGTGCGCGATGTTCCGCATTGGGCAGTATTTTGGGTGAATCTCCTATTGGGCTGGACGATCGTCGGCTGGATCATCGCCTTGGTGATGGCGCTGCGCCGGCAGCGGGTCATCCTCGTTCCGTAGGTGCCTGACCCGCAGTGGCAGTTGCCGGCCCTGGTATTCGCACTGGCATTAGTGTTGCCCGCGTCATTGACTAACTGAACTTGGCCTGCCAAGCATCGCCGAGTGAATCGGTCAACTTGTCCAAGTTCGCGATCTGCTTCTTGGTAAATGGTGTCGCGTTGAGGCCCTCGGATTGGAGGTCCATGATCTGGATGAAGCTTCCGAAGTGGCGCACGGTGGTGTAGTCGTAATCGGCGAAGCTCGCGGTGGCGTCGGCGTCAATGGTCTGGGAATTGACCCAGAGGAACGAATCGCCGTCCTTCGCCTTCTTGGTGCCATTGGTCAAAGCCGTCGGGATGGAGTCAACGACTTCACCAGAAGTACCTGAGGCGTCCCCTAGCTGCTGCCCCTCGCAACTCTTGACCTTCTTCACGATCGCGTCGTAGGTTTTCTTGGCCGCCTGCTCGCTTGCGTACGAGTGGATCTGGTGGGAAACCTCCACGAGGTCCTTTCCAGGCAGATTTATATAAATAGAATCGAACATGCTCCCTGCGCCTTGACCTTTGACCGAGGTGCCGCCGGACAACTCACACAAGTAAGGCGCATCCGGTGTGCCCTTTGTCGAAGACGCGACCACGAAGTTAGCGGCGTAATGCTTGTCGATTCCCACCGTCGTCGCCTGCGGTGCCGTGAGCATCACGGAGTAGGCACCGGCGACCACTTCCGGCGAGAGCGTCGCCGCCTGGGCCGGCACGGAAGACATGGCAACCGCAGTGGTAGCTGCGATCGCTGTCAGGGCGAGGGCACGGGGTAGGCGCATTTACGCTCCTGTCATGGGTAAGCCGAGTGAATCAACGGGCACACTCCACTTATCTTACTAGGTGATTCATCCGTCGGCGATTTCCAAAGCCTCGAGGATGAAAACCGGCAGTCAGGGGCTTAGTCTTTAGGAATGGCCCAATTGCGTGATACTGCCAGCGGTGTTGAAGTGCGGTTATCAAAGTCTCACCAACCCGTGGCCAGAACTTAAAGGCTGGCGCGCGCCCGGCCCGGGTGATCGCCTGTCACGATTATGAATACACGCGAATCATCGTCACGACCACCTGATTTCCGGCCCAGTAGACCCCGCTTGCGGCCAGCTGCACTTGTCCAGATTCACTGGGCCGGCCCCCCGGGCGCCTCCCGCCAGCCCCCGACGCGGCGGGTTACCATCAAGGTTGACTGATTTACCGGCTTTCAAGGAGTGCGAGTGGGGTTGCTGGAACGGTTCGAGGACTCCCTCGACCGCATGGTTAATGGCGCTTTTGCTCGGGCCTTCAAAGCCGAGGTGCAGCCGGTTGAGATCGCCGCCGCCCTACAGCGTGAGATTGACGACCGGGCGGCAGTCACCGGCCGCGATCGCACCGTTATCCCGAACATCTTCAATGTCGAGCTTTCGGCCCACGACTACCAGCGGTTGGCCGTATTTCGCGATGCCCTGCAAACTGAGCTGGGCGATTTGGTCAAGGCTTACGGCACCGAGCAGCAGTACACCCTGCTTGGCTCGGTACGCGTGGCCATCAGCACCGACGAGGATCTGGAGACCGGGATCTTTCGGGTGCGCAGCGAGGCGCGCGCAGAGGTCAGCGCCAAACAGGCGGGCAGTGCCGCGCCCATCGGGGAGCAACCGCGCCTGGTTCTTGGCGATACCGCTTACCCATTGGTGCGCGCCATCACCCGGTTGGGTCGTGGGAGCGAAACCGATATCCGTGTTGAGGATCCGGGGTGCTCGCGCAATCACTGCGAGATCATCCTGGGTCAACCGGCCCTGGTTCGTGATCTCGGCTCAACCAACGGCACTTTCGTCAACGGGGCCAAGATCACCGAAGCGCCCATCGAAGACGGCGGCTCGGTTTCCTTGGGCTCAACCACCTTGGTGTTCCGGAGCGGCTGATTGTGTCCGAGCTTGCGCTCACCCTCATCCGCCTCGCCTTTTTGGGCCTGTTGTGGTTATTCGTCCTAATGACAATCTTGGTGCTGCGCCGGGATCTGCGCCAGCCTGCCGAGACCCGGCCCACCGGCCGTGCGCGCCCGCCCAAAGCGCCTAAGCCCGCGAAAGTCGCAAGGTCGGCCAAGGTGCGCGGCACCAAACTTGTTGTTACCGAAGGCCCGTTGACTGGCACCGTGATTCCATTGAATACCGTGCAGGTCACCATCGGGCGAGCACCCGACTCCACCATCGTGATCGACGACGATTACGCATCTAGTCGACATGCCCGGGTCTACCCATCCGAAGGGGCTTGGGTCGTTGAAGACCTCGGATCCACAAATGGCACGTGGATTGATCGCACTCGAATAACTACCCCGACCGTGCTGCCTGTTGGCGCGCCACTTCGCGTGGGCCGCACCACCTTGCAGTTGCAAAGGTAGTGCGACATGTCACTGCATCTTCGCTATGCCGCCCGCTCTGACGTCGGCCTGATCCGACGAGGCAATGAAGACTCCGGCTACGCCAGCCCGCGCATACTTCTCGTCGCCGATGGTATGGGAGGTCATGCCGCCGGCGAGTTGGCTTCGGCGTCGGCCATCGCAACGGTCGCAGACCTTGAGGTTCACCCGCCGGAGGCAACCGAGGTGTTAAGTGCCCTGGCCGACGCCATCGATGAAGTTGGTATCGCAATCGGCGGGGTAATAGCGGCTGACCCAGAACTAACCGGCATGGGTACCACCGTCACCGGCATCTACTGGCTCGGTGATCGCATCGCCTTGGTGCACGTTGGCGACTCCCGCGCGTACCTGTTGCGCGAAGGTGAGTGCGCGCAACTCACGCACGATCACACCTACGTCCAGACCCTGATAGACGGTGGCAGCATTTCACCGGCCGATGCCGCCATTCACCCCAAACGATCACTCCTAATGCGAGCGGTGGATGGCATCAACCCGGTTGAGCCGGATTTGTCCATGCGTGAAGTGCGGGTCGGTGATCGGTATCTCTTGTGTTCGGACGGCCTGTCCGGCGTCTTGAATTTCGAGGAGATCGCCGAGTGGCTTGGTCAGGGTGATCCCACCGGGTGCGTAACCGCACTCGTTGATCTGGCACTTGAGCGTGGGGCGCCCGATAACGTCACGGTGGTAATCGCCGATGTGGTTGAGGTCGAAGAACTCGCAGATGGCGTCAGCGACGATCTGGAACCGGTGCTGCCTGTCGTGGTTGGCGCGGCAGGTGAGCCAAGGGTGCGCCTTCGGCTGCCAAATGTGCACTTCCCCGACGACGCCCAACTTGATCCCGATCGCCCCGATGCACCACCACCGGCAGTCGGTGGCCCGCCGACCACACCCCTTGCCCTAATCGACTCCGAGCTGGTGGTGCCGGCCGCAGAGCGCGCCTACCGGGATTCACACGCTCAGGCAGCCAAGGCCGGGCGGCGGCGTGAGCAGCGTCGCGTCGCATTGATCAGTGTTATTGCCCTCGCCTTGGTCATTGTCGCTTTGGCCGGTGGGTTGTTGGTTGCCCGCAATTGGCTCACCTCGCAGTGGTACGTGGGCGTAAACGGAAATCCCGGGACCGGCACCGTCGCCATCTACAATGGGGTGCCGGGCACGCTCACCTGGCTCCCGCTCTCACAACTGACGACCGACACCGGATTACCAGTGGGTGCCCTGCCACTTTTTGACCAAGAGTTAGTGAGCAAGACCATCCCCGCCGGTGACGCCGCCGACGCCGAGCGCATAGTCATCGAGCTGCAATCGCGCGCGGCCGGCTGCAAGGTTCTGATTCCGCCACCAGGTTGCCCCGGAGCCATTTCGTGAGCGGAAGTGAACCGCAAACCGTCAGGCGGCAACCAAGTCGCCGCGGCGCCGAACTGCTGCTACTGATCTGCGCATGGGCCCTCGGTGTCCTTGGCACTTTGCAGGTCGGCTGGTCCACGGGTGAAGGCACCCCGAGTCGCCTTTGGATCACCGTCGCGGTGGTTGGGGTACTCGCCCTGGCAATGCACCTGGTGGTGCGTTGGAAAGCCAGATATGCCGACCCGATCTTGCTGCCGGTGGCGACCTTGCTCACGATCCTTGGCCTGGTGATGATCTACCGGATTGACGTGGCCGCGGCCCAGCGCGCGGAGCGCAACAGTGCGCCCGAGCCGACCCCGGATGTCTACGCGCAACTGACCTGGTTCGCAATCGCCGTGGTGCTATTCCTTGCAGTGCTGATCTTGGTCCAGGACCATCGCAGGTTGCAGCGCTATACCTATTCCTTCGGGCTGCTTGGTCTCATTCTCCTAGTGCTGCCATTGGCGCCAATAATCGGGACCACCGTCAACGGGGCAACCCTTTGGGTGCGCATCGGCGGGTTTTCATTCCAGCCCGCAGAAGCGGCCAAGATCTTGCTCACCTTGTTCTTCGCGGGCTACCTCGTCGTAAAACGCGATTCCCTGGCCTTGGTTCGAACCAAGTTCCTAGGGCTTGGGTTTCCGCAGGTGCGTGACCTCGGCCCCCTCGTCATCGCCTGGGCGGTCTCACTCGGGGTGCTGGTATTTGAACGCGATCTTGGTACCTCGCTACTTTTCTTCGGACTGTTCATCACGATGCTCTATATAGCCACGCAACGTAGATCGTGGTTAATAATCGGCTCGCTGTTCTTTGCAATCGGGGCCTACTTGGCCTATCAGCTATTTGAGCATGTCCATAACCGCGTGACGGTTTGGTTGGACCCTTGGGCCTACGCGGACACCACCGGCTATCAGATTGTGCAATCTCTCTACGGCTTCGCCAACGGCGGCATCATGGGCGCTGGCTTAGGGCAGGGCTTTCCAACATTCGTGCCGTTCGCAAATACTGACTTCATCGTCGCAGCCATCGGCGAAGAGCTCGGCTTGGCCGGCATGTTTGCCCTGCTCATGCTCTACGCGGTGCTAATCGAACGCGGGTTGCGAACCGCGGTCTCCGTGCGCGACTCATTCGGTCAACTACTGGCGGCCGGCCTGTCAATTACCTTGGCGTTGCAGGTATTCGTGATCATCGGCGGGGTCACGCGACTCATCCCGCTGACCGGCTTGACCACACCCTTTCTCTCATACGGTGGCTCCTCCCTCGTCGCCAACTGGGTGATAGTCGCGCTGTTGATCAGGATCTCTGATCGCGCTCGACGCCCTGATGTGCAACAACTTGATATTGATGACGCGCTAACTCAAGTAGTGCGGCGCGTGTGAGGTAAGTGCCCGGAACATGATGAGCAGACAAATTCGACGTATCGGGGTAGTCCTCGCGCTGATGCTGGTCGCGCTTTTGGTGAACATAACCATCATCCAGGTGGTGCTTGCACGCGACTACCGTGAGCGGCCGGGCAATCAACGACTACTCCTAGCCGAGTACGACCGCGAGCGCGGCCCCATCCTCGTTGGCGCTAATCCAGTGGCCAAGTCGGTTGAAACCGGCAACACGCTGCGTTATCTGCGCACCTACGACGATGGCCCGCTCTACGCACCGATCACCGGTTTCTATTCGCTGATCTACGGCGCCACCGGGCTAGAGCGCACCGAGAATCGCGTACTGACCGGTAAGTCGGATCTGTTCTTCGTGGACCGGATGTCCCAACTATTTGCCGGACGCCAACCAGTTGGCGGGGCAGTCACCACAACGATTGACGCCGCCGCTCAGGTGGCGGCGTTTAAGGGCTTGCAGGGCAAAGTCGGTGCCGTGGTTGCAATCGAGCCGGCAACCGGTCGCATCCTGGCGTCGGTGCAGTCACCGTCATTTGATCCAAATCTCTTAACGAGCCAAGATCCCGAAACTATCCGCGCCTACTACGAAGAACTTAAGGATGACCCGACGAAGCCACTGTTGAATCGGCCGATCGTCGCATTGAATCCACCAGGTTCCACTTTCAAATTGGTGACAGCTGCTGCGGCTTTGGCGTCCGGGCTCTACACCGCCGACTCAATCCTGCCGGGGCCCGCCACCTACCGGCTGCCACTATCAACAAGTGAACTTAAGAACTGGAACCGGAGGGAATGCGGCCCTGATGGCAAAGTGACCCTCGAGCAAGCCCTTGCGATTTCGTGCAACACCGCGTTCGCGTGGCTAGGCGTGCAGCTTGGCGATGAGGCGCTGCGACGTCAAGCCCAGTTGATGGGCTTCGATAAGAGCTTTCAGATCCCACTCAAAGCCGCGACCTCGCGCTTTCCTGATGAGCTAGATGCCCCCCAAACCGCACTAAGTGCCATCGGGCAATTCGATGTGCGGGCCACCGCATTGCAGATGGCGATGGTCGGTGCGGCCATCGGCAATAACGGGGTGACCATGGAGCCCTACTTGGTGCAGGAGGTACGCGGCCCGGATCTTGCCATCTTGCAGACCACCGAGCCAACCCAGTTTGAAACTGCCATGACACCACTTAATGCCGCTCAGTTGACCGAGATGATGGTCAACGTCGTGGAAAATGGCACCGGCAGCAATGCGCAAATCTCCGGGGTTCGAGTTGCCGGCAAGACCGGCACCGCCGAGACCGATAACGAAAGACCAGCGGTTGCGTGGTTCGTGGCTTTCGCGCCGGCGCAATCCCCGCGAGTCGCCGTCGCCGTAGTCATCGAGGAGTCCGGGGCCACCGAGATCAGCGGCAACGGGCTGGCAGCGCCTATTGCGCGCGAGGTAATGAAGGCGGTACTTCGATAATGGGCTTCGCGCAGGTGCAAGACATTTGCCTCGGGCCTGAGATGATGGGCCCATGACGACTGAACCGGGCCGAATGCTCGGTGACCGCTACCAAATCGGCGAGGTTATCGGCCGCGGTGGGATGGCCGAGGTACATGAGGGCCGAGACCTTCGACTTGGCCGGCGGGTGGCAATGAAGATCTTGCGCCCAGACCTCGCCCGTGATCCGTCCTTCCAGGCCCGCTTTCGCCGGGAGGCGCAATCGGCGGCGGCCTTGAACCACCCCAATATCGTCGCGGTTTACGACACCGGCGAGGACACCTTGATGGGTGAAGGCCAGACCGCGGTGGTCGTGCCCTACATCGTCATGGAGTACGTAGACGGCATGACACTGCGGCAACTATTGGCAAGTGGCCGGCGCCTATTGCCGGAGCGGGCCCTGGAGATAACCGCCGGGGTGCTATCGGCGTTGGACTACGCGCACCGGCACGGCATCGTGCACCGCGATATCAAGCCAGCGAATGTGATGCTCACTCGAACCGGTGACGTCAAGGTGATGGATTTCGGCATCGCCCGAGCCATGAACGACACCAATACCGCGACGATGACCGCGGCGCAATCGGTGATGGGTACCGCGCAGTATCTTTCCCCGGAACAGGCCCGCGGTGAAGTTGTCGACTCCCGCAGTGACCTTTATTCAACAAGTGTCCTGCTCTACGAACTGCTCACCGGTAGGCCGCCCTTTACCGGCGACTCGCCGGTCTCGATCGCGTACCAGCACGTCTCGGAAATGCCAACGCCGCCATCGCAGGTTGATCCCGGTGTCACCCCCGAGATAGATGCGGTCGTGCTGCGTGCCCTAGCCAAGAGCCCCGATGATAGATACCAAACCGCTGCGGAGTTCCGCGCTGATGTTGAGCGGGCAATTGCCGGCTCACCGGTCACCGCAGCCGTGCCGATGGTCACCATGGATCAAACCCAGCGGATGACACCCGTCGCCGCCGCGGGGCTAGGGCCGCAGCCCGCTTATCGAGCCAAGGGCAAGACCGGGCGACGGATCGGTTTCGCCATCATCAGCCTGGTCGCAGTTGTCGGTGCGATCTTGGGGGCAGTGCTAATAGCAAGATTCGTCTTCGGTGCAGCTGACGTAGGTAAAGTGCAGGTGCCAAACCTTGATGGCTTGACCATCGAGCAGGCCACCACGGCATTGGCGGACTTTCAACTTCGCCTCGGTGCGCAAACCCCCGAGGTATCGGACCGGCCCTCGGGCACGATAATCGCGCAGCAACCTGCGGCTGGTGAGACCATCGAGCAGAACCAAGCGGTTAACGTGACGATCAGTGGCGGCCTCGAGCAGGCCACCGTGCCGCAACTTGTCGGGCTCACCTCACTTGATTCGGTGCGCCTGGCGTTAAGTGACGCCAACCTGCAACTTGGCACCATCAAGGAGAAAGCATCTAGTCAGCCGACCGGTTACGTACTCGCGCAGGATCCACCCGAGGGCACGCAAATTGAGGCCGGCTCGATGATTGCGATCAGTGTCTCCTCAGGCCAGGTTAGAGTCCCGGCGGTCATCGGCGTAAGTGTCGCGCAGGCGCGCAGTGACCTCGTGCAAGCCGGGCTCGAGGCGCAAATAGTCGAGCAGTTGGACGACACCGTGCCAACCGGCACCGTGTTGGCTCAAAGCCCACCGCCCGGTACCGCTGTTGATCGCGGCACCTTGGTGACCATCACCGTCGCGATCGCGCCGGAGCCAACGGCCGAGCTCCCAATTGAACCGTTCCCGACGGAGTCGGCGCCGGCGCCGGCGCCGCCGCCGGAACCCGTGCCCGTGCCAACCGAGACCCCGGCCGCCTAGTAATTAGTAAGTGCTCTAACTGCGTCCGACCACCGGACCTAGGCCAATGCTCATAGCCAGTGCTTCACTCGCACCGCAAGCCACCAACCAATTGGCAAGCAGGTGATGTCCGCCTTCGGTCAGAACCGACTCGGGATGAAACTGCACACCTGCCACCTCATGTTCGCGATGACGAATCGCCATGATGACCCCGGATTCAGTGGTGCCGGTTACCTCGAGCTCGGGCGGCACAGTTGTTGGGTCCATCGCAAGCGAGTGGTATCGAGTAGCGGTGAATGGGTCCGGCAATCCGGCGAGCACGCCTTGGCCTTGGTGGTGCACGAGTGAGGTCTTGCCGTGCACTAGCTCCGGTGCTCTGCCAACACTCGCGCCGTATGCGACGGCGATCACCTGGTGGCCTAGGCATACCCCGAGGATCGGCACCCGGCCGGCGCACTCGCGAACGATGGCCAGGCAAATCCCGGCGTCCTCGGGTGTGCCAGGTCCCGGTGAAAGCAGGACACCGTCATAGGCCAAAGCCTGCTCGGGGGTGACTTCGTCATTGCGTCGCACGTCCACCTCGGCGCCCAATTGGGCCAGATACTGCACCAGATTGTAGACGAAGGAGTCGTAGTTATCGACGACGAGAATTCTGGTCACCGGGCCATTGTTCCCACCGGCCCTACCCGTCATCTAATCTGGGTCCGCTGGGCTCACCGGAGTCCGGTTGTCGCAGGAGGGTTTTAACGTGCCAGAGTCCAAGGGCCGCAAGAAGGAAGTGCGCTACACCCCAGAGCAGCCCAAGGGCGAGCGCAAAATCGCCCGACTCGGCTCACCGCGCTGGTTGGCACCGGTGATGTCGGCCTGCTTCATCATCGGCCTCGTCTACATCGTGGTCTTCTATATCGCCGGTTCGTCGATTCCGATCATGCGCGACCTGAATGCCTTGATAAACGTGGCGATCGGCTTTGGGTTCATCTGCGTAGGGTTCATTCTTTCCACCCGCTGGCAGTAGGGCTTCCATCCACAGGTTTGTCCCCAGTTTGGGGAAAACTACACTTGTGTAACTCCGGTCCAGGTGGGAACCGTGCTACAACGTGCTACGGTGCTCAGATGGCGGCGGCGTCCCAGCACGAAGGTCAGCGGCAACAAATAAGTCAGCGGCAACTGCGCAATGACAGTGCGGTGGTGCTCAGGGCCGTGGAGCGCGGTGCGACGTTCGTCATCACCAACAATGGGCGTCCGGTCGCCGAGATTAGGCCTATTCAACAAGACCCGTTCGATGGCATTGCGGTCCAGAGGGCTGTCCCCGGTGCCAGGTTTGCCGGCCTGAATCCGGTGCAGGTCGATTGCGAGGAGTCCACCCTCGACGCGCTTTTGCTGCTGCGAGGTGATCGGTGATCATCTACGTCGATTCCTCCGTCCTCGTAACGCTGATAAAGCGCGAGTCCACCACAGACCCGGTGATCGCCTATCTCGACGATCTCGCGGGAGATAACCACACCTTGGTGGCCGGTCAGTTGGTCGAAACCGAGATGCGCCGGGTAGCCGGTCGTTTCGGAATAGACCAGTTGTCGGTGCTGCCCGTCCTGGCAAGAATGAACATCGTTGATCACACACCCGTGGATTTTCGGCAGGCAGGGCTACTTCAATCACGGGAGCTGGGAACCCTCGACGCCCTCCACCTGGCTACAGCAATCCGAACCCAGGCGAGCGCGATGATGACATTTGACACCCGGTTGGAGCGGTCCTGTGTGGCGCTGGGTCTTCCAGTGCTCGATGTCCACCGCCCTCGCACCCGGCCCAGCCTTGGTGAGTTCGCGCACTAGGTGGCAAGTCCACCAACCGGCGCAAACATCGCAATTAGCTCTGCCGTGCGCCAGATGACTATCGCGCCAAGGACAAACAAGATCCCAACGACTCCGAGGGTCTGCCACAACATGCGATGCGCCCGCGGTGCCATCACCAACACCGCCGCCATCGCAGCACCGGTCAACAGACCGCCTAAATGGGCTCGCCAATCGACATTTGGTGCAATGAAGCCAATGACAAAGTTGATCACCAGCAAGATGACGACTTGTTTGATGTCATAGCGCAGCCTGCGCCCGGCCACAACCAGTGCGCCCATGAGTCCGAAGATCGCACCACTTGCCCCGACCGACACGGTCTGGAAATCACTGAATGCGTATGACGCAACACTGCCCCCGAGTGCGGCCACGAGATATAGCAACAGGTATCGGCCGTGCCCGAGTACGCGTTCCAGTGTTGGGCCGAGGGCGAACAGCACATACATGTTGAATGCGATATGCAGAAAGGATCCGTGCAGGAAGGCCCCGGTCAGCAGCCGCCACCACTCGTTGTAGATACCGATCCCGATCGGCCACATCCCCCAGTCGCCGGCCACCTCCTCGACCCCGCGCAGCATCTGCAGCAGATAGACGGCAACATTGATGCCGATCAGCACATAGGTAACAGTTGGCTTTGACACCCGGCCGCCACCGGCAACAGTGCGGGCAACAGGCCCGGCCGCCGCTGCAGCGCCAACACACACCGGGCATTGGAACCCAACCGGTGCCGCAACCATGCACTGAGGGCAGATCGGTTGATTGCAACGCGTGCACCTGATGTAGCTGACGCGATCAGGGTGCCGGTAGCAGACCGGTGGCGCGCTACTTACCGGTGACTCCGAGGGCGGGTTAGTCACGATTGATCGTGATCGAGGAGATCACAACATCTACCTTCGGACGATCTTGGGACCCGGTCGCGACCGCGGCGATTGCGTCAACGACATTGCGGGATGGCTGATCGGCGACCTCGCCGAAGATGGTGTGCTTGAAGTTCAACCACGCGGTCGGCGCAACGGTGATGAAGAACTGGGAGCCGTTGGTGTTTGGCCCAGCGTTTGCCATCGCCAGCAGATAGGGCTTGTCGAACACCAACTCAGGGTGCGGCTCGTCGGCGAAGTTGTAGCCCGGGCCGCCGGTGCCGGTGCCCAGTGGGTCGCCGCCTTGCAGCATGAAGCCGGGGATCACCCGGTGGAAGATCGTGCCGTCATATAGCGGCGCACTGGACTTCTCGCGGGTCTTCGGGTCGGTCCACTCCTGGGAGCCATCGGCTAGGCCGGTGAAGTTACGCACCGTCTTTGGAGCGTGGTCCGGGAAGAGGTTGACGAGGATGTCGCCCATGGAAGTGTGGATCGTCGCGGTAGTTGTCATCCCCCCATCCAATCAAGGGCCGGCCGGCGGCAGTGATCTGGGGTCGTAATTCCTAGCCCGCCACGGTTGGCAGCGCGTGCGCGACCCTAACCTCTTCGATGAGCGCCGCCTGCCATGGGCTCAGCACGTGCTCCGGCATCGTGTCAAATCCTGCGTACACCTCCGGGATAACGTCCACCGGGACTCCTGACATCTCCGAAAGCACCGTCACCCCGCATATCGGCACATAAGTCGGCGAGTACCCACCCTCATGGGTCATCATGATTCGCCCCGCACACACTTCGTCAGCGATATCCATCAATGCCCTTGTCATCGCCCGATATCCAGCGGCGGTCACAGACATCCGACCCAGTGGGTCAAAGCAGCTGGCGTCAAATCCTGACGGCACGACGATCACGTCCGGCTTAAATCGCCGGAGCGCGGGCACGACGATTGTCGCCATTGCGTGCAGATAACCACCGTTGCCGGTACCGGCTGGGAGCGGCACGTTGATCGCGTAGCCAGCACCGGCGCCTTCACCTTGTTCCGTAAGGGATCCGCTACCCCGCGGGAATAGGTCGTCTTGGTGAAGTGACACGGTCAGTACGCTTGGATCGGAGGCGAAGGCTGCTTGGGTGCCGTTGGCGTGATGGACGTCCCAGTCAACCGTTGCGACACGAAGGTCAGTGTTCTTCGCCTGCGCATGTCGAATGGCGATTGCGGCGTTGCTGAAAATACAAAAAC
>SYJA01000076.1 GCA_005798555.1 Actinomycetota bacterium | reverse complement strand
CGTCATCAACAAGGTCGACCGCCCCGATGCCCGCATCGGGGAGGTGGTCGACGAGACCTACGAGTTGTTCTTGGATTTGGATGCCGACGAGAAGCAAATTGACTTCCCGATTGTTTACACCAGCGCAAAGGCCGGTCGCGCATCACTTACTCGACCCACGGACGGTGGTATGCCGGAGGAGGAAAACCTCGAACCTTTGTTCACCACCTTATTAAGTGCGGTGCCCGCACCAACCTACGACGAAGCCAAACTCTTGCAAGCCCACGTCACCAACCTTGATGCCTCTCCGTATCTCGGTCGCCTGGCACTTTGCCGGGTGCACCAGGGCTACATCAATAAGGGCCAGCAGGTTGCTTGGATGAAAGCCGATGGCACCGTCGAGCGCGTCAAGGTTGTTGAACTGTTGATCACCAAGGCGCTGACTCGCGTGCCAGCCGAAAGCGCGGGCCCGGGCGACATCATCGCGGTTGCCGGCATCCCGGAGATCACAATCGGTGAGACCCTCGCGGATATCGACAATCCGGTGGCGCTACCGGTCATCACCGTCGATGAGCCATCGATCTCGATGACTTTCGGGATAAATACTGCGCCGCTTGCCGGTCGAAGCGGCAAAAAACTCACCGCCAGTATGGTCAAGGCGCGACTGGAGCAAGAACTCGTCGGCAACGTCTCTATTCGAATGAATCCGACCGAACGCCCAGATACTTGGGAGATCCAGGGCCGTGGTGAGTTGCAGCTCGCGATCCTCGTCGAGCTGATGCGCCGGGAGAACTTCGAGCTCACCGTTGGCAAGCCCCAGGTTGTTACCCGCATCATCGACGGCAGGCTCAACGAGCCGATGGAGCGATTAAGTGTGGATATCCCCGAGGATTACCTCGGTGTTGTCACCCAGTTGATGGCACTGCGAAAAGGCCGCATGGAGCAGATGGTCAACCACGGCACCGGCTGGGTTCGCATGGACTACATCGTGCCGGCCCGTGGCCTGATCGGCTTTCGCACCGAGTTCCTCACCGAGACTCGCGGCACCGGCCTGCTGCACCACGTCTTTGATCGTTACGAGCCATGGCATGGTGAGCTTCGCACCCGCCCGACCGGATCGCTTGTCGCCGATCGAACCGGCCCGACGACCGGGTTTGCACTAGCCAACCTGCAAGAGCGAGGCACCATGTTCGTGGGCCCGGGCACCGATGTCTATGAGGGCATGATCGTCGGGGAGAACTCGCGACCAGACGATATGGATGTCAATCCGACCAAGGAGAAGAAACTCACCAATATGCGCCAGTCCTCCGGCGATATTTTGATACCCCTGATCCCGCACAAGCAGCTCAGCCTCGAACAGGCCTTGGAGTTCTGCCGTGAGGACGAGTGCGTCGAGGTCACCCCCGCGACGGTGCGGATCCGAAAGGTGCTGCTGGCGGCCGCAGACCGGGCCAAGGCCGGCCGAAAGCCGAAAACCTCCAATTAGGCTCGCCACTTTCGGCACAGCGAGGTCACAATCCGAGCCGAGTGTTCCGTAAGTGGCGTGCGGAGTTGTTACCGAGGGGTAACCTCGGGGGATCGATCTAGTCCTGCTGTTGGGACAAAAGTAAGGGAAGAGTGTTGGCTCTTGAACTAGCGGTTGCCGATGGCCCTGCCACGCCGGTCGCGAACGAGGTGGCCAGCCGGTCCCTGCGGCAAATTGTCTGGGCGCGCCTGCGCCGCGACAAGTTGGCCATGATCTGTTTGCTCACCCTGATTTTTCTGTACCTGCTAGCGATTTTCGCGCCCCTTATCTGTGACCTGCTGGGCGTTGACCCATATTCATTCGACAAGGAGTCGATCAGCGACAGCGGCGGCGGCCCGGTTGGACCCTGGGGCGGGATCAGCACCGAGCACCCACTCGGGGTGGAGTGGGGCACCGGGCGCGACATTTTCGCCCAGCTGCTCTACGGGCTGCGGATCTCACTGCTTATTGCCACCACCGCGACGATTCTCACGGTCTGCTTCGGCACCGTCCTTGGCATTGTCTCTGGATACGCGCGCGGCAAGACTGACGCCGTCATCGGCCGGATCATGGATCTAATTCTTGCGTTCCCGTTCCTGTTAATCATTTTGGCGCTGTCGGGCGTGCTGACCCAGCGCCTCACCCAACTCGGAGTCCCGGACGGCAATCCTTCGCGGATTCTCTACCTGATCATCGTTTTGAGTATTTTCGGCTGGCCGTATCTGGCCAGGATTGTGCGCGGTCAAGTGCTAAGCGTTCGCGAACGCGAGTTCGTTGAATCATCGGTGGCAATGGGAGCGAGCCGATTCCGCATCCTATTCAAGGAGATCCTGCCTAACCTGTGGGCGCCGATCCTGGTGTACGCGACTTTGACCCTGCCCACCTATATCGGGACCGAGGCGGCGCTGTCGTTCCTCGGGGTCGGCGTGCTGCCGCCGGATACTTCATTCGGGGGCATGCTGGGCAACTCGGTTAGTTACTTCAGCGTGGTGCCCTCGTACCTATTTATTCCGGGCACAGTCCTAGTTGTGTTGGTCGTGACGTTTAACCTCGTCGGAGACGCAGTCCGCGATGCCCTAGACCCCCGAGCCGGACGGGTGTGAGCGACATGCCCACGCTTTCGGAAAGTAGCAATATCCGTAACTGCGTTGCTGGTAGGCAACGGGGACGCGATGTCATGGGCGAAGGTAACTTGGCCCGGATTATTTGGAGGAAAAATGAACAAGACCAGTAAGGGACTGCGCTTAGCCGCGGTCGGTGCAGTAGTTGCACTTGCACTTGCTGCCTGCGGCGGGGGCAGTGGTTCAAGTGATGCAGGCGGCGGTGCCGAACCAACCAAGGGTGGCACCCTTTATTATCTAACAAATGCGGAGCAGTTCGATCAGATCGATCCGCAGCGCATCTACACGGGCGAAGATCTGGCCTTCTTTAATGGCACGATCTACCGCACCCTCACCGCCTACAAGTTCTCCCCGGATGCCGCAGAGGCCACCTCAATCGTTGCTGACCTGGCAACCGATACCGGAACTGCGACAAACGGCGGCAAGACCTGGGAGTTCACCATCCGTGATGGCGCTACCTTCCAGGATGGCTCCCCGGTTACCTGCGCCGACGTTGCCTATGGCACCTCGCGCACCTTTGCAACAGACGTCATCACCGGTGGTCCGACTTACGCCATCTCGATGCTCGACATCCCCACCCTCGAGGATGGCTCATCGGCCTATAAGGGCCCGTATACCGGCGAAGGCCAGGAGCTGTTCGATAAGGCGGTCACCTGCTCGGCCGATGGCAAGACCATCACATTCAACCTCAGTCGCCCGGTGCCGGACTTCAACTACGCGGTGACACTCACCGCGTTTGCGCCGGTTCCGAAGGCCTCAGACACCGGTGAGAAGTACGGCGATGCGCCGGTCTCCTCCGGCCCCTACAAGATTGAGTCGAATAAGAACGGCAAGGGCGGCAAGATGATCCTAGTTCGCAACGACAAGTGGGATCCGGCCAGTGACGATTACCGCAAGGCCTACCCCGATATCTGGGAAGTTGACTACGGCCTCGACGTCAAGGTAATCGACCAGCGCCTCATCACCAGCTCGGGCAATGACGCCACCGCACTCGCACTCGGCCTGGAGCCGGAGCAATTGGGTGTTATCTACAAGAGCGCTACCGAAGCCAATCCGGAATTCGCGGGTCGGGCTATCAGTGAGCTGGATCCGTATGTGCGGTACCTCGCGATTAACGTGCAGAAGGTGCCGAATTTAAAGATTCGCCAGGCAATTGCGGTGGCCCTTGACCGTGATGCACTGCGCAAGAATGCCGGTGGCGATTTTGCCGGTGACTACGCAGATGGCGTGATCAAGCCCAATATGGGAGTCGACTATGCGCCTACTGGCATGTGGGACAGCCTGCTCGGGGCCAAGATCCCAGATGCCGGTGACCCGGAGTTGGCGAAGAAGCTGATCGCCGAATCCGGTGAAGCCGCACCGACGATCACTTTCGATTATCCGCAGTCGCCAACTGCGGACAAGGCAGCAGCGATTGTCGTCGATTCACTCGGCAAGGCTGGCATCACGGCCAAGCCGAACCCGATTGAGCCAGGACAGTACTACGGTGTGGTCTTCGATCCGGAGCAGGCGCATGAATTAATCAACGCAGGTTGGGGTCCTGACTGGCCGAACGCATCGACCATCATCCCCGAACTGTTCACGCCGACGGGCGGATTCAACCTATCGCAGTATGACAACGCGGAGTTCAACGCTGCTGTCGAAGCGGCGAAGATCGAACCAGACCGCGCAAAGCAAGCCAAGATGTGGCAAGACCTGAACACCTTGGCGATGAAGGATGTCGTTGTCGTGCCGACCAGGTTCGGCCGTGAGCAGCGCATCGTTGGCAAGCAGATTGGCCCCGTGTACCTGTGGCCCGCCTACGGCTCCTGGCCGTATGGCGAAATGTACGCGGTTCAGCAGTAATCAAGCCGGAGGGCGGGTGTCTGGCACCCGCCCTCCGCAACTGCGACCCAGGCACCCGCGATGCCATCCTGCGTCCCGATCAGATAGGCCAATTCTCAAGTGAGTGCATACGTAGTCCGACGAGTGATCAGCATGGTCATCTTGTTGCTGCTACTGACTCTTGTGGTTTTCATTCTTTTCAGTCTGCTGCCGGCAGACCCAGCACGCCTGACCTGCGGTAAGGGCTGCACCCCGGCCGTGCTCGAGGCCAATAGGCACAAGCTTGGGTTGGACTTACCGGTAATCCAGCAGTATTGGGAGTTCATGAAGGGGCTGTTTGTCGGCCGCATCTACGCAGCCGACTCACCGGACCCGGTGGTGTGCAACGCCCCGTGCCTTGGCTACTCCTTCAAGCGCGGTGAAGAAGTCCTCGTACTGATCAAGGATCGGCTGCCGGCCACCATCTGGTTGGCACTTGGGGCCTTCATCTTGTGGTTGGCTGCCGGCATTTCGGTTGGCGTCTACGCAGCCCTTCGTCGGGGTAGGTGGCAGGACAAAACGGTGATGGGCATCTCCTTGGCCGGCTACTCCCTGCCCTCATTCTTCCTGGGGTTGATGGCGATCTTCTTTATCGTGATTCGGCTGCAACTCTTGCCCTATCCGTCCTATGTGTCGCCGTTTGAGAATCCCATTCAGTTCTTTCAGACGATGCTATTGCCGTGGATCGTGTTAGCGATCCTCTACGCCGCCTTCTACATGCGGTTAACGCGCAATCAGATGCTGGAAGTTTTAGGCGAGGATTACATCCGCACGGCGCGGGCCAAAGGCCTGCCGGAGCGCATTGTCATCCGAAAGCACGCCTTGCGGGCTGGCTTGACCCCGATCGTTACGGCAGCGGGTCTTGACCTTGCGGGCCTACTCGGTGGGGCGATCATAACCGAGAGCATCTTCAGCCTGCCAGGGCTCGGTTCTCTCGCAGTCAACTCGGTAAATGATGCCGATCTGCCGGTGATCGTTGGCATCACCTTGGTGACCGCAACCTTCATTATCGTGGCCAATCTCATTGTCGATTTGCTTTATGCCGTAATCGACCCTCGGGTCAGGTTGGTCTCATGACCGAACATTCGAACTTGCGGCGCGCCTTCTTGGAGGTTTCGGATCTTTCGGTCCAGTTCCCAACAGAAGACGGCATCGTTCGCGCGGTGGATGGTGTTAGCTTTTCCATCGAACGCGGGCAGACGCTGGCTATCGTTGGTGAGTCCGGCTCCGGCAAGAGTGTGACAGCCCAAGCGGTGATGGGCTTGATCAATAAGCGCAATGCCGATGTCAGCGGGCAGGCGAACTTTGACGGCGAAGACCTAGTGGCCATGTCAGATGAAGACTTGCGCAAGTTGCGAGGCAACAAAATGTCGATGATCTTTCAGGATCCGATGTCTAGTCTGCACCCGTTTTATCGGATCGGCGATCAATTAACCGAAGCCATCAATGCACACCAGAAGGTGTCGAAGACTGAAGCCCGCGACCGCGCAATTGAGATGTTGCACAAAGTCGGTATCCCGTTACCGGCAAAGCGGTTCGATGATTATCCGCACCAGTTCTCTGGTGGGATGCGGCAACGGGTGATGATCGCAATGGCGCTCATCAACTCACCCTCCTTGCTGATAGCCGATGAGCCAACTACTGCACTAGATGTCACGGTGCAGGCGCAGATAATTGAACTTATTTCGCAGCTGCAGCGCGAGTTTGACACCGCGGTCATTCTGATCACCCACGATCTCGGGATCGTGGCGGATGTAGCAGATGAAGTTGCGGTGATGTATGGCGCGCGCGTCGTCGAGCACGGTAGCGTCGACGACATCTTTTATCACCCGCAGATGCCGTACACCCTCGGACTATTGGCATCGGTGCCGCGGCTGACTCAGGTGCGTAACGATCGACTTGACCCGATACCGGGTAATCCACCCTCGCCACTTCGATTACCTACCGGCTGCGTATTTCATCCACGATGCGTTTATCAAGATGAAGTTGTCGGCGACTTGTGCCGCACCCAGCGGCCCGACCTGGAAAGTGTCGGGCCCGGGCATGAGGTGCGATGCCACCTGCCGGCTGCCAAGCGCCAAGCGGCGGCCGAGGTGGCCTTAGCGGCGCTGGGGAGGTCGAGCACATGAGCCAGTCGGTGGAGCCGGCGGCTGGGGAGCCGGCACTAAGGGTAAGTGATCTTCGGACCTATTTCCCGGTGCGCTCCAAAGGCTTGTTCCCAAAGACCATCGGCCAGGTAAAAGCCGTAGATGGGCTCAGTTTCGAGGTATTCCCAGGTGAGACTTTGGGTCTAGTCGGGGAGAGTGGGTGCGGCAAGTCAACAACTGGGCGCAGTGTCCTGCGGCTGATTGAGCCAACGAGTGGGCGCATTGAGTTTGAAGGGGTTGACGTAACGGGCCTGTCCAGCAAGGAGATGGTGCCTGTTCGCCGAAAGGCGGCCATGATCTTCCAAGACCCATACAACGCCCTGAACCCGCGGCACACAGTCGGCGCGATCATCAGTGCACCATTTGCCGTTCAAGGAGTCAAGCCTCCTGGTGGAGTCAAGGCCGCGGTTCAAGAACTCATGGAGCGCGTCGGCCTGAACCCGGAGCACTACAACCGGTACCCGGCTGAATTCTCGGGGGGCCAGCGCCAGCGCATCGGTATTGCCCGAGCGGTGGCGCTGCGACCTAAGTTCATCGTCTGTGATGAGCCGGTATCGGCCCTTGATGTGTCGATCCAAGCACAAGTAATCAATCTGCTGCGCGACCTGCAAGATGAGTTTGGGATCGCGTACCTCTTTGTAGCGCACGATCTTGCGGTTGTTCGCCAGATCTCTAATCGAGTGGCCGTGATGTATTTGGGTCAGGTGATGGAACTTGCAACGCGGGAAGATCTCTACGCGCGGCCACTTCACCCTTACACCCATGCGCTTCTCTCGGCGATCCCGGTACCGGACCCGCGTGCCCAAAAACAGCGTGAGCACATCATGTTGTCCGGGGATCTACCGAGCCCGGCGGCTCCACCGACCGGGTGCGTTTTTCACACCCGGTGCTTCCAGGCACAGGATATCTGCGCGGTCGAGAAGCCAGCCCTTGTCGAGCCCACGACTGGGCACCAGGTGGCGTGCCACTTCCCGATTTTGGAGTTCTTGGGCACCAAGGGGATCCTCGGGCCAGATCCGGGGTTGACACCGCAGGCGGGTGGTTCGCTAACTGGTGCGGCTGCTGGGTCGAATGATTTGATCCGCGAGATCGGCACGGACTACGGGGTCGGACCGGACACCCCGATTGACCCCGGCCCGAGCATTTGGCGATGAACTCACTGCAGATGAGTGGTAAAGAAATCGACTTCGGCCCGCAGCAAGTTTTCGGCGACGATCTCCTGGGGTGTCATGTGGGTTACCCCGCTTAACGGCAGCACCGAGTGCGTCCGGCCGGCCGCTAGCAGTGCGCTGGAGAACTGCAAGGTGTGCGCCGCGAGCACATTGTCGTCGGCCAGGCCGTGGATGAGCAGTAACGGGCGCTGGAGTTTGTGCGCCCTGGTCAATAGTGATGATTGGTCGTAGGCCTCCGGCGCGGTGTTTGGGTCCCCGAGGTAGCGCTCGGTGTAGGCGGTGTCGTAGAGGCGCCACTCGGTGACGGGCGCCCCGGCGACCGCGCAACGGAAGATATCTGGGCGCTCGAGAACGGCTAGGGCGGCAAGGTAGCCGCCGAAGGACCAGCCGACTATTCCGACTCGGGTGCGGTCAAGGTCTGAGAGTTCCTCGCCGAGGGCTGCGAGGGCGGCGACCTGATCGGCCAAGATGCCTAGGGCTAGGTCAGCTTGTATCAGGCGCTCCCAAGCGGGCCCACGCCCCGGCGTGCCGCGTCCATCGACGACCACCACCGCAAACCCTTGGTCAGCCAACCATTGATCGGATGCGTGGCCGCCGGCAATATGGGTGACCATCTGGGCATGCGGACCACCATAAGGCGACATGATCACCGGGAGCTTTCGTGAACCCGTGACATGGCCGGTTGGCCAGAACACGCAGGTGCGCAATCCGCTTGCGCCAACGGTGCTGAAGTTTGGCTTGATGGCCACATTCGGTGTTTGCGCGTGCGAAGTAATTGAATGTACTCCCGAGGAATGCATGACGGTGAACTCGACCCGTGGCGAAATTGAGTTAGCGCTCGCCAATGCGTAGGTATCGCCATCAGCAACGGCATTATTCCAGCTTGCGCCCGAGGTGAGCGTCGTAGTTGTGCCGTCGTTGGTAATTCGGTAGAGATGCTGCTCCATCGGCTCTGGGGAGGCGACTGCTAGAACACCGCCGGCCGATGAGTCGACAATTGCGTTAATCTGCAATCCAACCGGTGAGATGAATACGCCATCACGGGTGATTCGGTTGGTATCAGATTCTGCATCGACAATGATGTCAATTAGTGCACCATCGGTGTCGAGGAACGGCAGTTCGCCATGAACATCAATCCAGGCCGGATCCGTTCGCACGGCGCGCTCGATCATGGCCCCGGCTTTCAGGTCAACCTGATTGATGCTTACTGTTCTTTGATCCCGCGATAGCACACTTACCACGCTGCCAGCCTCAGTGACGGTAACCGTTGCTAAATAAGGGAATTTGACGAGATCCCAGGTCAGTTGGGTGCGGGTGCCGTCAAGTGCAACCAACCAAAGCTCGACAATCGGGTTGGGTTCACCGGCTGCAGGATAACGATGGGCAACCGGCTCGTTAGTGGGCTTTGCTGGATCACTTATCCACCGGACTCTAACCGGTGAGTCATCCGAGCGTTCAACAATCAACCCGGACCCGTCGGGCAGCCACCAGTAGCCGCGTAACCTTTCAAGCTCCTCGGCAGCGATGAAATCAGCCAACCCCCAAGTTTCGGTATCACTAGTTGACTCGCAAAGCAATTGTGGTTGTGCATCTAGGTCGTGAGCATCGATAGTCCAGAGCGAGCCATCGACCACATAGGCAACATGCTGGCCGCCCGGGCTGACTCGTGGATCGGTAACCGAACCGGGTGCTGCCAGCTCTCGAGTTCGAATTGCGGGGTCGAGCACACTCACATAAGGGATCCCGGAAATCGCGAAGGCGAGCGCCGTGCCTGATTTGTCGGCGGTGAAATGGGTGATACCTGAGGTCACCTCGCGCATTCGCTCGCGGCGGGCGCGCTCAGCCGTGGGGAGATCACCGGTTGTCAGCAGCGTTGCTGCATCAACCAAACAAACCTCAATCGGCGGCTGCGCCGTCAGATCAAGTTGCCAAAGACTGCCCGCCGGGTCAATCCCACTGCTGCTTCGGATGAACAGCACCCGGTCGCCAATGACCTTTAGGCCCCGAGGGCGACCCAACTGGAATCCGCGGGTCCGGGCCTTTTGCCGCGGGAAGGATTCGGGTGTGTTCACGTGTGCATCGTGCCGCATTGGGTATGGGTCACTAATCTTCGGGGATGAGTAGACGCCTAATGCTGGTCCACGCCCACCCGGATGACGAAACCATCGGCACCGGGGTGACCATGGCGAAGTACGTGGCCGAGGGGGCTGAAGTCACCTTGGTCACCTGCACCCTCGGCGAGGAGGGCGAGATCTTGCTCGACGAGTTCGGGCACTTAGCGGCCGATAAGGATGACGCATTAGGTGCCCACCGGTTAACCGAACTTGGCGCCGCGATGGCTGAACTGGGCGTGGTGGATTGGCGTATCCTGGGCGGCCCAGGTCGGTTCCGTGACTCGGGGATGGTGGGCACGGCCAGTAATGCGAATCCGGAGTGCTTCTGGCGCACCGATTTGCTCGTAGCCGCAACGGAACTGGTGCAGGTCATCCGGCAGGTGCGACCGCAGGTGGTCGTGACCTATGACGACTTCGGCGGCTACGGGCATCCAGATCACATCCAGGCGCACCGCGTTACCCACTACGCGGTAACCCTCGCTGCCAGTTCCACGTTCGGCCCGGAACTTGGGTCACCTTGGCAGGTGACGAAGGTCTACTGGACAGCTTTCCCAAAAAGTGTCATTCGAGCGGGTATTGAAGCGATGAAGGCAGCCGGTGGTGAGCACGCGGACTCGGAGTTTGCGGTGCTGGACCCGGACGACATCCCGTTCGCCTGTGCTGACGACTTGGTGACCACGACCATCGTGGCCCCGGAGTTCTTACCGGCGAAAATGGCGGCGCTGCGAGCCCACGGTACCCAGGTTGATGTCAGCGGTGGCTTCTTTGCCCTGGCTGACAATGTTGGTGCCGAGGCGTTCGGTACCGAGTTCTACCGACTCGCGATGGGTCCGACGCCGACGACCCGGCCGGAAACCGACCTCTTTGCGGGTATTTCTACGTGACCCGGCTGCTCCTGCTCGCCGCCGCGTTCTTGGTCGGGCTGGCCACCGGCCTGCTCGGTGCCTTCGTGCAGGCGAACCGGTTGGTCACCGCCTGGCCATGGGGTCAGTTGGTTATCCCTTGGGGGGCGGCCCTGATGCTGCTACTCCTGCTGGCCTTGATCCGTGGCGGCGCCTGGTTGCTGCGCAGCCGGCTCGGGGCCTGGTCGGTACTTACCGGTTGGCTGGTGGGCACCATCGTCATGTTAACTCAATCCCCATCGGGTGATCTTGCGCTCGCTGGCGGAGCCCGGCAGTGGGCCTATTTACTCGGCGGGGTAATCCTTGGTTCGGCGGCGGCAACTTTCCCGGTGCTCGAATCGCAATCACACCTACGTTGATTTCTGCCGAATCTCGCTTACCATCAAGGTCACATCTACTTCGCACTGCGAACGAAAATCGCTAAGGGGTTGCCCGCGTGGCTGAGCATGAGCGTCGAGCTTCGCCCTGGCCAGCCTCGCGGCGGGCGTTGGTGGCCATCATCGGCATCGTGGTCGTGATAGGTGCCCTTTATTTGGGGGCCATCGCGGTGGCCGGTGATGGCATTCGCGCCGGCACCACCGTCGCCGGGGTGGATATCAGCGGTCTGAGTAAAGCCGAGGCCATCGACAAGCTGAACTCGACTATCGGTGCGGTGGCGCGCAAGCCCCTCCGGGTGCGAACCGGTGAGCGGCTCTTTGTCATTGACCCGCAGGCAGCGGGCTTGAAATTTGACGCCGAGGCGACGGTCGCCCAGGCCACCGGGCGTACCTGGAATCCGATCGCTCTGGTTAGCGATTTCATGACTCAGCGTGAACTCGAGCCGATCGTCTCGATCGACCAAAGTACTTTGGACGAACAACTTGCCGGGGTGGCGACCGGCATCGATCAACCCGCGCTCGAGCCCACTTTGATCATGACGCAGCGCAAACCGGTACTGACACCTGGCGTTGATGGGGTGGCACTTGACATTGCGGCGACCGGCGACGCGATGAAGGCCGCCTTCATGCAAAAGCGCCAGCCGATCACCGCGGAGTTGGTCGATGTGGCGCCGGTGCTGTCTGCCGAGAGTGCGAAGCAAGCCGAGGCGTTCGCGCGCACCGCGATTAAGAATCCGATTTATGTTAATGCCGGGAACATCACCGCGACCATTCCGGCCGCAGCAATAGCGGACGCCTTGACTTTCACGAGGGAGGGTGATCAATTTGTGCCGGAACTCGACGGCGCAGTTTTGCATGAGTCCATTGCCGGTGAACTCGAGGCAGTTGAAACTCCGGGCCGAGATGCGACATTTGAGATAGTAGACAAGCGCCCGGTCGTCGTGCCCTCACAAGTTGGCTCAGGGATCGCCGACGACGAGTTATCGGCGCAGGTCGCAGCTGTTCTTGGTAATCAACCTTCCGGGCGCACCGTGACCGTGTCGATGGGTACGCGCGATCCGAAGCTGACCACCGAGCAAGCGGAGCAGTTGGGCATCACCCAGAAAATCTCAAGTTTCACGCAGCAGTTTCCTTATGCCGCTTACCGGGTGCAAAATATTGGCGAGGCGGCGCGGCGCATAAATGGCACTTTGCTGATGCCCGGCGAGACATTCTCCATGAACGACACCATCAAAGAACGAACCATCGCCAATGGCTACACCGTCGGCTTTGTGATCGGTGAGGGTGGGGTTTTCGCGGAGGAACTTGGTGGTGGGGTGTCGGCGGCCACGACGACGATGTGGACGGCGGCGTTCTTCGCGGGCATGGAGCGCACCTTCACCCAAGCGCACTCCATCTACATCTCCAGATACCAACCCGGCCTTGAGGCCACAGTGGCGTGGGGAAGTTTCGATATGCAGTTCACCAACGACACCCCGCATGCAGTTTTTATCACCACCAAAATGACTAACACCTCGATGAATGCGACTTTCTGGGGTACGCCGACCTACGATGAAATCAAGGCGGAGTTTGGGCCCAGGTACGACTCCCGCCCGTACCCAACTATCTACGACAAAACGAAGAAATGTCTCGGTCAATCCGGCATGGACGGCTTCGTCATTGACGTTGATCGGGTGTTCTACAAAGACGGAGCCGAAGTAAACCGCGAGACTATAACCTCTAGTTATCGCGCCTCGCCCAAAGTAATCTGCGGTAAGAACCCCGACAAGAATCCCGGTAAACCCAGCGAGCCCGGCAAGCCAGGGGCAAACCCGAGTGTTTCACCATCACCGTCGCCATCTGGTGACGAGGTCGCGCCAGCCCCGTAGCGCTTGAACTCCCAAGGGGGTTGGTCTCACTAATTGGTTTGCTGGCCACCTGCGGTATCAACGACCTCAACACCTAACGCAGCGAGTTCATCGCGCAGCCGGTCGCTAGCCGCCCACTCCTTAGTGGCTCGCGCCATTGCGCGTTCGGCAAGTAGGCCTTGCACCTGCGGTGAGTGGGTCGTGGGTGGCCGTCCGACATCGTGGGTTAAGTCCAAGCCGAAAAGTCGATCAAGATGGGCGAAGGTCTCGAATTTGGTGCCATCACTTAGAGTTTCGCTGCGCTCGACCGCACGTAATTGCTGAAGGGCGAGTGGCGTATCGAGGTCCTCATTAAAGGCTTCGGTGGTCGATTGCACGGAGCTTGCGTCAACTGGCGCAGACGGCGCCGTTGCCCACTGGGCAACGCGGTTGCGCCACCTCGTCAGCGTGGTTTCAGCACCTTGGATAACCTCCCAGGTCAGGTTCATTTGTTGCCGGTAGCGATGCTGCAAGAACGCGAGCCGCAAGCTAAGGGGGTCGAGCCCGCGGGCAATTACGTCCGCGACTAGCACCACATTGCCACTGGACTTACTCATCTTGCGACCTTCAAACAAGAGGTGCTCAGCGTGCACCCAATGGCGGACGACCTCACGTCCGGTCAGTGAGTTGCTTTGGGCACGCTCGTCTTCATGGTGCGGAAACCTTAGATCAATGCCGCCGGTGTGGATGTCAATCTCGGGCCCGAGGATGTCCAGGCTCATGGCGCTGCACTCCGTGTGCCAACCGGGGAAGCCGGTGCCCCAAGGCGTCTGCCAAACCAATTGGGTGCGAGCTGGGCCCGACTTCTTCCACAGCGCCCAGTCGGCATGGAAGCGTTTTGCCGGATCAACCTCGCCAGCGAACCGGTGTCCGGGTCGCAGTTGATCAAGGTGGTTGCCACTGAGTTCACCGTACCCTTCGAAGGTGCGGGCGTCGAAGTACACCGAACCGTCGGTGCCGATATAGGCGTGACCGCTGGCGATTAGTTTGCTGATTAGCTCGATCATCAAGTCAATTGACTCACTGGCCCGCGGGTATTCGTCGGCCGGATAGATATTGAGCGCTGCCAAGTCGCGATGGAAGGAAGCCTCATAATGCCGGGCCACCTCAAGGGCGCCTTTACCCTCGGTTGCTGCCTGTTGCAGCACCCGATCCTCGGTTTCGCCCTGACCCTCGTCAATATCGCCCAGACCGGTGTCGTCGGCCATGTGGCCCACGTCGGTGATGTTCTGGACCAATCGAACCTGGACTTTGCCGAATTCGGCGGTGCGGCGAATCAGGTCGGTGAGCAGAAAAGTGCGCATATTGCCCACATGGGCATCGCGGTAGACGGTGGGCCCACAGGCGTAGACCCGCAGTACTCCGGGCTGGGCCGCGATGATCGGAACAACCGAGCGTTGCATGGTGTCGTACAGGCGCACGTGTCCTCCCTCACTTAGCCTACGGTGACCCGAGGGGAGCCGCACCGCATCGGCCCCAGGGTTGTGTAAGTTAGGATCGTCCATAGTCAATCGCAGGCCGTTTTATTCATCTCTCGGAGGCTCGGGTGACATACACCATCGCATTTCCATGCGTGGATCTCAAAGACAAGGCGTGTATCGAGGAGTGCCCGGTCGACTGCATCTATGAAGGCGCCCGGATGCTCTACATCCAGCCCGATGAGTGCGTTGACTGTGGCGCCTGCGAACCGGTCTGCCCCGTAGAGGCCATTTTCTATGAAGATGATGTTCCCGAGGAGTGGAAGGAGTACACCGCTGCGAATGCGGAGTTCTTCGTCGAACTTGGCTCACCCGGTGGCGCTGCCAAATTGGGCGCCCAAGATTTTGATGCACCCCTGATCATCACCGTGCCGCCACAGGTGCACGAGCACTGACCAGACCACTGACCAGTTCACCGGCCGACCGGCTGCCGGATTTCCCGTGGGATGTCCTGGCCCCGTTGGCGGCCCGCGCCGCGCAGCACCCGCACGGGGCCGTTGATTTATCCGTTGGCACCCCGGTGGACCACACACCCGCGGTGGTGCAAGCGGCCCTGGCCGCGGGCGCAGATGCGCCGGGCTACCCGACCACCGCCGGGTCACCTGCGGTGCGGGAGGCCGCGGCCGGCTGGATCAACCGGCGGTTAGGCGCAAAGGTGGCACCAGCCGCGGTGCTGCCGGTTATCGGGTCCAAGGAGTTCGTGGGTTGGTTGCCCACCTTGCTGGGCCTAGACCAGGCAGCAACGGTGGTGATCCCAAAAATCGCCTATCCGACGTATGCGGTGGGCGCGGCCCTCGTGGGGGCAAAGATCATCGCGACCGATCGCCCCGAGGAGGTCAAGGGGCCGTCCCTCATCTGGATCAACTCGCCGAGTAATCCGACGGGCGCGGTGCTGTCGGCGACCCGGCTTGCCGAAATCGTGGCCTATGGGCGTTCGGTGTCGGCGTTGGTGGTCAGCGATGAGTGCTATGTGGAATTGGGCTGGGAGGTCGACCCGGTCTCAATATTGCATCCCCTGGTATCTGGGCCAGAGCACGTCGGGGTCTTGGGCTTGTTCTCCTTGTCTAAGCGCTCGAATTTGGCCGGGTACCGGTTTGGTTTTGCGGCCGGGGACGAAGCGGTGATCTCCGGGCTCTTGGCGGTGCGCAAGCACCTTGGGATGATGGTGCCGGCACCGGTGCAGCTGGCTGCGGTGGCCGCTTTGGACGACGATGCGCATGTATCAGAGCAGCGGGGCCGCTACGCCCGAAGGCGCGACATTGTGCGTGCTGCGTTGGCTCAGGCCGGATTCGCTATCGACCATAGCGAGGCGGGACTTTATCTTTGGGCCACCCGGGGCGAGCCCTGTTGGCAAAGTGTCGGTTGGTTTGCTGACCGCGGTATTTTGGTGACCCCCGGTGACTTCTATGGTGTTGCCGGGGCCCATCACGTGCGAGTGGCACTGACCGCAACCGATGCCGATGTTGCCCAATTCGCTAAGCGCATTGGCGCCTAGATAGTCTTCGGCGCAGGAGGACAAAGTGGCTGATGCCGTACTGCAATTCTCAGGTGGGGAACTACCGCTAGCCGAGGTGCCAGCAACTGTTGGGGCGAGCGGCCTGAACATCGGATCACTGCTCGGCACCACCGGCAAGGTCACCCTTGACCATGGGTTCGTTAACACCGCTTCCTGCTCATCGTCGATCACCTTCATCGACGGTGACGCCGGCATCTTGCGCTACCGCGGCTACCCGATCGAGCAATTGGCCGAGCAATCCAGCTTTCTAGAGACTTCGTACCTGCTCATCTACGGCTACCTGCCATCACCCCTTGAACTAGATGACTTCAAGGCGCTGATCCGCAAGCACACCATGCTGCACGAGGAGTTGCGCCAGTTCTTCGACGGCTTCCCGCGTGATGCGCACCCGATGCCGGTGCTGTCGTCGGCGATCTCGGCCCTTTCGACTTTCTACCAGGACTCCCTTGACCCATTTGACCCGCGACAGGTTGAAATCTCAACCATTCGGCTGATGGCGAAGATGCCGACCATCGCGGCCTACGCCTACAAGAAATCCATTGGCCAGCCGTTCCTCTACCCCGACAACTCACTTGGGTTCATCGATAATTTCTTGCGCATGACTTTTGGGGTGCCAGCGGAGGATTACGAAGTAAACCCGATCGTTTCCCGTGCCCTCAATCAGTTATTCCTTTTGCATGCAGATCATGAGCAGAACTGCTCCACCTCCACGGTGCGTTTGGTTGGCTCATCACATGCAAACATGTTCGCGTCGGTATCGGCCGGTATCAATGCGCTCTTCGGGCCGCTGCATGGCGGCGCCAACCAGGCAGTACTTGAGATGCTCGAGAAGATCCACGCCTCGGGTGGTGGCGTGAACACCTTCATCCGGCAGGTCAAAGATCGCAAGGATGGTGTCAAGCTCATGGGGTTTGGCCACCGCGTCTCCAAGAGCTACGACCCGCGCGCGGCCATTGTCAAGAAGACGGCCTACCAGGTTTTCGAGGAGATGAATGTCAGCGATCCGCTGCTTGACATCGCGCTGCGCCTTGAAGAGGTTGCCCTTGCTGATGAATTCTTCATTTCGCACAAGCTCTACCCCAATGTGGATTTCTACACCGGCTTGATCTACAAGGCGATGGGCTTCCCGCCGCGGATGTTTACCGTGCTGTTCGCCCTCGGCCGCTTGCCCGGGTGGATTGCGCAGTGGCGCGAGATGATCGAGGATCCGGCCACGAAGATTGGTCGCCCGCGCCAGGTCTACACCGGTGAAGTCCTTCGCGATTATACGCCGGTGGGCATCCGCTAACTCAACTCAAAGAGGGGTTTGGCGCGTCGCCGCCAAAGCGTCATTCGGATGCGTGCAGGGCGGCATTGAGCCCGCCCCAGGTGCCGGCGCGCATAACCACTTCGATCGCACCACTTTGCGAGTTACGTCTAAACAGCAGATCATCGGCCCCCGATACGGCACTGGCTTTCGCGACGGCACCGTCTGGCAACGTGACTTTGGAGCCCGCCGTCACATAAAGTCCAGCTTCGACGACACAGTTGGCCCCAAGCGATAGCCCGACGCCGGCGTTGGCACCGATGAGGCAGCCCTTACCGATACTGATTACCTCTTTGCCGCCACCGGACAAGGTACCCATGATGGAGGCGCCGCCGCCGATATCAGAGCCGTCATCGACGACCACGCCGGCCGAGATACGCCCTTCGACCATTGAGGACCCCAGGGTGCCCGCATTGAAGTTAACGAATCCTTCGTGCATCACCACGGTGCCCGAAGCAAGGTGGGCACCGAGGCGGACGCGGTCAGCGTCGGCGATGCGCACACCACTTGGCACCACGTAGTCGACCATGCGCGGGAAGCGGTCGACCCCGTAGACCGTCAGGTGGTGGCCTTTTGAGCGGGCCCGTAGGCGCACCTCGGTGAGTCGATCAAGGGGCACCGGTCCGGAGTTGGTCCAGGCGACAATCGGCAGCAACCCGAAGATCCCATCAAGGTTGATGGTGCGCGGCTGCACGAGGCGGTGGGAGAGCAGGTGCAGTCGAAGGTAGGCGTCAGCGGTGTCAATGGGGGGTGCTGACAGGTCGGCAATGGTCGTAGAAATGCTGCGCACCTGAGCGCTGATGGTCTCGGTTGAATTGATACCGCTGCTGATATCTGGCACATCCTTGGGGAGGGCGCCGAGGGTGGGGGACGGATACCAAGCGTCAAGCATGACGTCACCGGCAATGGTGGCCAGGCCAATAGCTGATGCCGGCCCGGAGACCGGGGGTAGGTCAAGAGGGGCGCTCATCGCACTACCGTATCCATGTGGCAACCGCGGATATCACCTTGGACCTGTCGACGGACGTGGTTGCGTTGACAGCGGCCTTGATTGATATCCCGAGCCAGTCGCACCATGAGGAGCAAATAGCAGATTTGGTAGACGCCGCCTTGGCGGGCCGCGCGCATTTAACGGTGCAGCGGGTCGGCAACACCATCGTGGCGCAGACCCACCTGGGCCACCTTGAGCGGGTGCTCATCGGTGGCCATCTCGACACCGTGCCGTCGGCCGGCAACCTACCGCATCATTTTGCGAACGACCTGCTCTACGGCCTTGGGTCCTGTGACATGAAAGGCGGGGTTGCGGTTGCGCTCCGCTTGGCGGCAACGCTAACTGCACCCAGTCGCGATGTCACCTACGTATTTTATGAGTGCGAGGAAGTCGCGGGCGAATTCAATGGCCTGCAGAAATTGGCCGATGATCACCCGCACCTTCTCGAAGCCGATCTCGCAATCTTGATGGAGCCATCCAATGCCGGAATCGAGGCTGGCTGCCAGGGCACCTTACGTGCCGAGGTGACTCTCAGCGGGGTCCGAGCGCATAGCGCGCGTTCATGGCTCGGTGATAACGCAATTCACTCAGCGGCAGATGTGCTTCAAGTGCTCCGCACCTATGAGCCGCGTAACCCGATCGTCGATGGCCTCGAGTATCGCGAGGGGCTCAATGCGGTTGCAATAAACGCTGGTATCGCCGGCAATGTGATACCGGATAATTGCGTGGTGACGGTGAACTATCGCTTTGCGCCGGATCGGTCACTGGATGAGGCGAAAGACCACCTGCGCGAGGTATTAGCTGGTTACGAGGTTGTCATCGTCGACGAGGCGGCCGGTGCTCGGCCCGGGCTGGACCGACCGGCTGCCGCTGACTTCGTGGCCGCGGTGGGCGAGGACCCGCAACCGAAGTTCGGGTGGACCGACGTGGCTCGGTTCACCGCACTGGGCACCCCGGCCCTGAACTTCGGACCGGGGAACCCAGCGCTTGCGCATAGTGCGGATGAGCATGTCCCTATCGAGCAATTGCAAGCCTGCGAGGAGCGCCTGCGCGCGTGGCTCACTTAGCCAGCAGGTATCATTGCTTGTGGGCCTCTACGTCGAGGTTCAAGGTGATTTCATCGCCGACCAGCACGCCACCGGTTTCCAGCACGGTATTCCAGACTAGGCCGAAGTCCTTGCGGCTGATTTTCGCGGCGCCTTCGAATTTGAAGTGCACCGATTTGGTGACCCCGTGGATGGTTAGGCCACCTGTCACCACGATGTCGTCCCCCTTGGCGGCCACGGCGGTGGAGACGAAGTTCAGGATTGGGAAGTTCTCGACATTGAGAAAATCCGGTGCCGCCAGATGCCCGTCCCGGTCGGCCGAATTGGTGTTGATGCTGGCGGCCCGGATGGTCAACTCGGCCGCTGATGCCGGCAGGTTGTCGCCATTGATAGTGAAGGAGCCGGCATAGGAACCGAAATTGCCTCGGACTTTGGCGACCATTGCATGGCGAACGGAGAAGCCGATGGTGGTGTGGGATGGGTCGATGACCCAGGTGCCGGTTGCTGATGACAGGTTGCTCAGGGGGCCCTTAATGGTGGTTGCTGATATTCGAAAGTACAGCTGAATTAGTTGAATGTGCAACTTAAGTCAAGGTGCTAAAACCTCGCGACTAGCATTAGCCCGGTGCCGACGATCTGTGTCTACTGTGCCTCAAGTTCGAATATCCCCGACCGGTACTTGGATTTGGCGGCCGCGGTGGGCGCTGGGATCGCGGCGCGCGGTTGGCAGTTGGTCTCCGGGGGTGGCTCGGTGTCGATGATGGGTGTGGTGGCGCGCGCGGTACGAGGCGGGGGCGGGTACACCATCGGGGTGATCCCGAGGGCACTTGTTGACCTGGAGGTTGCCGACCACGACGCCGATGAGTTGATAATCACCGATGACATGCGCGCTCGTAAAGGGATCATGGACGATCGTGCGGACGCCTTCTTGGCCTTGCCGGGGGGTATCGGCACCCTGGAGGAACTAATGGAGGTCTGGACTGCCCGCTGCCTGGGGATGCATGACAAGCCGGTGGTGGGCCTTGATCCGTGGGGTGACTTCGCGTTGTTGCGAGAACAAGTGCGGCACTGGGAGCAGCAGGGCTTCGTTGGCGCGGCGGCTGTTGCGGAGTTGTGGTGGACCACCGAGGTGGAACAGGCACTTGATCTCATTGCGGCCGATTTGGCCACCGCAGTGCACCAACCCGGTTCCCGTGGTGGGATGAGGCCATGACATTTGTCTTCGTGTTGCTGGCGGTGGGCGTCATTGCGTTGATCGGTTTATTGGCAAGTGGTCGACTCGGGGAACTGCCAGAGCCGGTACGTGATGCACGTCCGAATAAGAAACTTGGTAGACCGGAGTTTGATGTGGTGGTTCGCGGTTACCGAATGGACGAAGTCGACCAGGTCATTGAAGAGCTGCAAGCCCAGATCACCAAGCTATCCAGCAAAAGCTGATGAGTAAGCCCGTGCACGTCGCCCTCGACGTCGTCATAAATGCCCCGGTATCGGCGGTGTTTACGGCCTTTAGCCAGTGGTCCGAGCAGGGCCGCTGGATGCTCGGCACCCGCGTCGAAGTCACCAAGGGTGATGGCGCGAGCATCGGGTCTGAACTTTCGGCATTCACCGGAGTCGGGTCGGCTGGATTCTTGGACACGATGACGATCACCAGGTGGGATGCGCCATATCGAGTGGACGTACTACACACGGGCAAGGTGGTCCGCGGCACCGGCACCATGGAGGTAGTCGCGTTACCGGGTGGGCGCTCCAGGTTCATCTGGAGCGAGGACCTAGACCTGCCATTAGGCCGACTGGGACGGTTGGGGTGGCCATTGGCCCGCCCGGCCTTCCTGAGTGGGGTCAGGCGCTCGCTGGTGGCCTTCGGGCGCCTTGTTGAAGAAGGGGTCCTGCCCCGCTAGGTCAACCCGGCTAGGTCAACCCCAATAGGTGAGCCGGGGTATGCACCCGCGATAATGGGCCAATGAGAAAGGGGTCTACATGGCCGCGATGAAGCCACGGACGGGTGATGGTCCCCTCGAGGTAACCAAGGAGGGGCGCAGTTACGTGATGCGCGTCCCACTCGAAGGCGGCGGTCGACTCGTCGTCGAACTTAAGGCGGACGAAGCCCGCGAACTTGGTGACAAATTGTTGGCGGTTTTCGTCTAGGAGGAACCCAGAACTACTTAATATCGAGGTGCCGGTCCAAGTGGCCGGCCACCTCAATATTTTTACTACTGCATCTCGCCGCGGAGCACGGCCGCGAGCAGGCCGTCACCAATTGTCATGAGGGCTGGCACCCAGTGTTCGTCATCGCGTAGTGCGTGCGCCACATCGCGCAGTGCTGCGGTTTCAGCATCGCGCTGGCCTGGGTCCGCCACCCGGCCGTTCGATAAGACATTGTCGAAAGCCAAGATGCCGCCAACGCGCAGCAGGCGCCGGGCCTGCTGCAAGATCGCCGGGTATTCGGCCTTATCACCGTCGACGAAAACCAGGTCGTAGGCCTGATCGGTAAGTCGGGGCAGGACGTCCAGCGCGCGGCCGGCAATCAAGCGAGCCCGCACATGGTCGTAGCCCAGCTCGGTAAGGGTGTCGCGGGCTACCCGTTGGTTCTCGGCCTCGATATCGATTGAGGTCAAGATGGAGTCCGGGGCCATTCCCGACAGGAGCGCGGCGGCCGATACACCGGTGCCGGTGCCGATCTCGACTACGGTTTGGGCGTTGATCGCCGTTGCGAGTAGTCGCAGGACGGCCGCGGTGGACCGAGTGATCGGCGTGCAGCCAACTTCGACGGCCTTGCGGCGGGCGGCCCGGACATGCTCGTCGTCCGCAAGCCAATCCTCGGCATAAGCCCAAGATGCGGTGTTGGGTGGGGTGGTCGGTTGCCCCGATGATTCGGGCTGGTTGCTGTTCATGGTGCACCTCCGCTGCGCTGCGATTGCCCGCAGCCTAGCCTTAGCCCAGATACGAGGAGCCAACGAGCATGAGCATTGATCCGATGACCCCTTCGGTGGCACCGGCCCAGCCGGCGCCGAGCCTGCCGCCGGCGGCGCCGGCGCCGGTGCGCCCAGAGCCGCGCCGAGGCCTTGGGCTTTTCGCCACCGTCTTGGTTGCCGGGATCACGGCGCTGGTGGTTGGACTCGTAGCCGGACTTAGCGGTTATCTAATCGGACAGTCCGTTGACGAAAATGCCGGGCCGGCCGCACCGGTTGTCGCAGCGGTGCCGCTCACCCAATCCACAGGCGATACCTCACCGCGCTCGGACCAATCAATTGCCGGCATCGTGTCGGCGGTGCTGCCGTCGGTGGTCTCGATTCTCGTCGAAGGCACCGCGGAGTCCGGTAGCGGCTCGGGCTTTGTACTTCGGCCCGACGGCTACATTCTCACCAACAACCATGTGGTCAATTTCTCGGATGATGACAAGAAGATAACCGTGGTTTTCAGTGACGGAACCAAAGTAAAGGGCACGGTTGTCGGCTCCAACGAGTCATATGACCTAGCGGTCATCAAAGTCAAAGAGTCACGCCTGCCAGCCATAACACTTGGCAACTCGGATGCGCTAGCAGTAGGTGATTCAGCGATTGCCATCGGTGCACCGCTCGGCCTTGACGGCACGGTTACATACGGCATCATCAGCGCACTTGATCGCCCGGTCACCGCCGGAACCCAGGGCGATGTTTCGTATATCAACGCAATCCAAACCGACGCCGCGATCAACCCTGGTAACTCCGGTGGTCCGCTACTCGATGCCGCTGGGCGGGTTATTGGCGTCAACTCCGCAATCGCCACACTGGTTGGCGGCGGCGAGGGTGGCAGTATCGGTCTCGGATTCGCCATCCCCGTGAACTCGGCGAAGCGCATCGCCGAGGAGATCATTGAAACGGGTTCTGCAAGCACTCCGGTGATAGGCGTCACACTCGATCTGACCTTCACCGAGGACGGCGCCAAGATCGGTGAGATAAATCCCGGTGGGCCATCTGATAAGGGTGGGCTGGTCAAGGGTGACATCATCGTCAAGCTCGGGGAGCGGGTAATCAACGACTCCACCGAGCTGGTCGTGGCGATTCGCGAATATGCACCGGGTGATCCGGTGGTGCTCGAATTCCGCCGGGGTGGCGTTACGCGTGAGGTAACGATCACATTGGGCACCGCCGAAGCTAACTAGCAAGGTAGTGTGCGGCTATGTTCGATATCGGCATCGGCGAGCTCATTATCCTGGCCGTCCTCGGGCTGTTGATCTTCGGCCCGGAGCGCCTGCCAAAGGCCGCCGCTGATGCCGGCCGCTTAGCCCGCCAACTGCGTGAGATGGCATCAGGTGCCAAACGTGATCTGGCCGACTCAGCTGGCCTGGACATGAGCGAGACGATGGAGTCAGTGCGCAGCATCGGGGATTTACATCCACGCAAGTTGGCGGCGAGTCTGTTCGCCGATGATGGGCCGGCGGACGCGAAGCCTGCGAAAGCTGAGGCTGACGCCAGCCCGGCGACCAAACCGATATTTGACCCCGACGCCACCTAGCGCGCGGTTGGCGTCAGGCTCAGGTTCAGCTGGGCCAAGCCCCGCGGCTTGGTGCCCAGGGTGCGGGCGATCTCGCGAAGAGCAATGGCTGCCGGTGCCTCTGGCTGGCTGAGCACCAATGGTGAACCAGCGTCACCGCCCTCACGAAGTGCCACATCGAATGGGACCTTGCCAAGGAGTGGCACCGGCTTGCCGAAGACTTCAGAAAGTTGCCCGGCGACCAACGCTCCACCGCCCATGCCAAACAGGTCAAGTGGCTCGCCACAGTGCGGGCACGGGAAACCACTCATGTTCTCAATGACACCGGCAACTCGCTGCTTGGTCTGTTCGGCGAGGGTGCCGGCCCGCACTGCGACATCGGCGGCCGCCGGCTGTGGGGTGGTGACTACGACGATTTCAGCATCCGGCAGCAGCTGCGCTGTGGAGATTGCGATATCGCCCGTGCCCGGCGGCAGGTCAAGCAGCAGGACGTCTAGATCACCCCACCACACATCTGACAGGAATTGCTCGAGGGCGCGGTGCAGCATTGGTCCGCGAAAGGCGACCGGCTGCGTGACCCCACCCGGCTTGAAAGCAAGCATCGAGATAAGCCGAACCCCAAATGCCATCGGCGGCATGATCATGCCCTCAACCATGTTCGGTTCTGCTGGGGTGCCCAGCATTCGGGGTATTGAGTGCCCATACATATCGGCGTCTACGAGACCGACGGCCAGCCCCAGGTCGGCCATGGCGACGGCTAGGTTAGCGGTGATCGATGACTTGCCGACACCACCTTTACCAGATGCAATTGCATAGACCCGGGTTAGTGATCCGGGCTGGGCGAATTGGATTTCGCGTGCATCATGCCCGCGCAGCAGCTTCTTTAGGTCGGCGCGTTGCTGGTCGCCCATCACGTCGAGCACCACATTTACGCCGGTAACCCCGCTGATGGGTTTCACGGCATTGGTCACCCGCTCGGTAATGGTGTCGCGCATTGGGCAGCCTTTGATCGTCAGCCAAACCGTGACGGTGACTACCCCCTTCCTTGAGCACTCAACGTCCTTGAGCATCCCGATCTCGGTTATCGGGCGGTTTATCTCAGGGTCTTTGACGTCTGCGAGGGCAAGGCGAACTGCTGCGAGGTCAACGCTCATGTCGTCAGACTACGCACGGTCGCCCGATCGCGCATTTGCGTCATTGAGTTTGTCGGTCAGATCGGTCAGCAGGTCGCGAATTTCACCGTGTACGTAATCACGGGTTGCGACTTCGCCGATAGCTAGGCGAAGCGCTGCGATCTCCCGCGCTAGGTAGTCGCTGTCCGCGAGTAGTCGCTCGGTTCGGGCCCGATCCTCTTGGTATTGAACGCGGTCGCGGTCGGCCTGCCGATATTGGGCCAGCAATATCAGTGGCGCCGCGTAAGACGCCTGGAGTGAGAGCAGCAGGGTTAAGAAAATGAACGGGAACGGATCAATGCGTAGATCGACGGGGGCTAGGGAGTTCCAGGACACCCAACCAATGACAACCGCGGTCATCCACGCGATGAAAGCCCATGATCCGATGCGCCGCGCAACGCGCTCGGACAGTCGACCGAAAAGCTCTGGGTCGTAGGCACCACGAAGTTGCAAGCCGCGCTCGAGCGGTTGATCCAATCGCGACTGCCGGCGCGGTGCTGGCTTAGCCATGTTGATCACCGTCGTGGTTCTCTCGTTCCCGCCAATCGCCGGGGAGCATGTGGTCAACTACGTCATCAACTGTTACCGCACCAAGGAGCCGGTTGTTCTCATCGACAACCGGCAGAGCGACCAAATTGTAGGCCGCAAATGTGCGCGCTACCTCGGCGAGCACTACATGTGGGCCGATCGGCACCAAAGTAGTGTCGACAATGGATGAAACCATGGTGGCCGGTGGCTCGCGCAGCAAACGTTGAAAATGGCAGGTACCCAAGTATCTGCCGGTTGGTGTTTCGGTTGGCGAACGGGTTACGTAGACCTGCGAAGCAAGGGCCGGTGAAAGATCGGCATTTCGGATGTTGGCGAGGGCGTCGGCCACCGTGGCATCGGCAGGTAGCACGACCGGCTCGGTTGTCATCATGCCGCCGGCGGAGAAATCGTCATAGGTCAAGAGGCGACGAATGTCCTCGGCCTCATCTGGCTCCATACGCTCGAGCAAGTCTTCGGCCTGATCCTTAGGGAGGCCGGAGATCAGGTCAGCGGCATCGTCCGGGTCCATCTCTTCGAGGACGTCGGCGGCGCGTTCGGCTTCGAGCATCTGCAAAATCTCAAATTGATCGTCCTCGGGCAGTTCTTCAAGGACATCGGCGAGTCGCTCATCATCTAATTCGCGCACAACTTCAAGGCGCCGCCTTGGGGTGAGGTCCTGTAACACCGCTGCGATATCCGCGGCTGGTAGGGAATCCAAGCTGGCGAGTAGGAGCTCGGCCGGCTGATCGGCAGCAGGCAGCGACAGGCCGCGAATCTCGGACCAATCGACGATGAAGCTTTCACCACGCCGCCGAAATCCGTGGCCGCCTCTACGAACGAAGAGTTGTGACACCAACCAGTCCTGCGTGCGGTTTTGTTCAACTGCCATGTCGAGTACGGAAACCGCCGAGCCGCCTGCAATAAGTTCAACGGTCCGGTCGAGGATCTCGGCGGTGACCAGGGTCTCGCCCGGGCGCTGTTCGAAGCGGCGCAGGTTCACGGTGCCGGTAACGATGATCTGGCCGGAGTCGATATTGGTGACTTTGGTCATCGGGACAAAGATGCGTCGGCGTGGTTGCACTTCGACGACCAGGCCGGTGAGCCGGGGCGGGTTATTGCCGCTGCGGAGAACCACGATGGCATCGCGAACCTTGCCCAGTTGGTCACCATTGGGGTCAAATACCCCGAGGCCGGCCAACCGGGCCAGGAAAACCCGGGTCGCGGTGCTCGTCGTCACGACCGAAGGCTACCGTCGCTGACGTGTCCGCAGCCCCGCAGCCGTCAACCACCCTGCACCGCCCCCCGGCTGGGGACCTAGCCTGGCTGGGGGTGGCCATTTTTTTCATCTCGACCTCGGGCCCGATTATCACCGTTATCGCGGCCCCGGCCCTGGCCATTGCTTTTTGGCGCTGTTTCCTGGGCTCTGGGGCCACCGGGCTGTGGGTGCTGCTCCGCCAGCGTGGCTCCCTTGGGCAATTGAGCCGGCGCGAGGTCAGGCTCATGGTGTTCGCTGGCCTGCTGCTGGGCGCGCACTTTGCCGCTTGGATCCCTTCCCTGCGGTTCACCACGGTCGCTTCGTCCACCGCGCTGGTCGCAACGCAGCCCATCTGGGCAGCCCTTTTGGCACGCTTTCGCGGAGTGCATATCCCCGGGCAGGCCTGGTTTGGCATCGCGGTCGCTCTGATAGGCATCCTCGTCTTGACTGGCATCGATTTCACCATCGACCCGAAGCACTTAATCGGTGATGGGTTGGCTTTGCTAGGTGGCATGCTCGCGGCCGCTTATGTGACGGTCGCCGGGCAGGCCCGTCAGAGTGTTTCGACTTCGGTAACAACATTTGGTGTTTATGCAAGTGCCGGGGCCCTGCTGATTGTCATGTGCTTAGTGCTCCGGGTGCCGCTGGTGGGCTTTAGTTTGCGGGATTGGTTGTTGATCTTGGCCTTGACCTTGGGGGCGCAACTACTTGGTCACACCCTCATCAACAAAGTGCTGTCGACTACGTCTGCGACCGTGGTTTCCCTGGCGATTTTATTTGAAATGCCCGGTTCAACCTTGGTGGCCGCGGTCTGGCTGGGCCAGATCCCGCCACTTGGCATCATTCCGGCGGTGGCCATGATGTTCATCGGGCTGGTACTCGTGATTAGGTCCAGCAGTGTGAAAGAGCCCACAGAAAGCCCGCCAATCTAGTTTTCGAGTGGGCGCCCCCGCGCCAGGTCGGTACGCTCAGGAGCCTTGAAGGAGGAGAAGTGGGTAATCACAGAGTGCTGCGCTCGCGTCGCTCTAACTTGGCGGTGCCCGGCAGCAGCCCCAAAATGCTCGACAAGGCCCGTGGGCTGGCGGCCGACCAGATCTTCATGGATATAGAGGATGCTGTTGCCCCACTTGCCAAGCCCGAAGCCCGCAAGAACATAGTTGCTGCGCTAAACGAAGGCGGTTACGAGGGCAAGGTTCGCTCGGTGCGGGTAAATGATTGGACTACCCAGTGGACTTACCAAGATGTGATCGAAGTTGTTGAAGGCGCCGGCCCAAACCTGGATTGCATAATGTTGCCGAAGGTGCAAACAGCTGATCAGGTCGTGGCACTTGACCTGCTGCTCACCCAAATCGAAAAGTCGAATGGTCTTGAAGTCGGCCGCATAGGAATTGAAGCGCAGATCGAGAACGCGCTCGGTCTGATCAACGTTGATGCCATCGCGCAGGCCAGCCCGCGGGTCGAGACAATAATCTTCGGCCCGGCCGATTTCATGGCAAGCATCAACATGAAGTCACTTGTCGTGGGGGAGCAGCCTCCAGGTTATGACGTTGGCGATGCCTACCACTACATCTTGATGCGAATTTTGATGGCAGCTCGAGCCTTCGACAAGCAGGCCATTGATGGTCCCTATCTACAGATCAAGGATGTCGATGGCTTCCGCCGGGTCGCTGGTCGCGCGGCCGCGTTGGGTTTCGATGGCAAATGGGTTTTGCACCCGGGTCAGTTGGACGCCGCCAATGAGATCTTCTCCCCGCGGCAAGATGACTATGACAAAGCCGAGATGATTCTTGACTCCTACGACTACTACACCTCTGCTGCCGGTGGCGCTAAGGGCGCCGCGATGCTCGGTGACGAGATGATTGATGAAGCCTCGCGCAAAATGGCGCTGGTTGTTTCAGCCAAGGGCCGGGCCGCCGGAATGGCTCGTACTCAGACTTTCACCCCACCGGAGTAGAGGATAGCGATGAAGAAGCTGGCAGAGACCGAAGGACTGACCGAGATTCAAGGCGACATGATCGCCGCTATTCGGGATTTCGTTGACAAGGAGATCCTGCCTTATGCGACGGACTTGGAGCATAAGGACGAGTACCCGGCCGATATCGTTGATGGATTGAAGGACCTTGGGGTATTTGGCCTGATGATTCCAGAGGAGTATGGCGGTCTGGGGGAGTCGCTCCTTACCTACGCCCTCGTTGTTGAAGAAATTGCCCGGGGTTGGATGAGTGTCAGCGGCGTCATCAATACGCACTTCATCGTGGCCTACATGCTCATGCATCACGGAACCGAGCAGCAAAAGCAGTACTACCTGCCGCGCATGGCAACCGGTGAGGTGCGCGGGGCCTTCTCAATGAGTGAGCCAGGGTGCGGTTCGGACGCGGCGGCGATTACCAGCAAGGCGGTGAAAGACGGCGATGACTACTTGCTAACCGGCCAGAAGATGTGGCTAACAAATGGCGGTTCCTCAACCCTAGTGGCGGTGCTCGTGCGCACCGATGCTGATGTCGAAGCCGACGCCAGTGTCTACAAGAAGATGTCGACGTTCCTGATTGAGAAGCCCTCTGGCTTTGGGGAGGTGATTCCCGGCCTGACCATTCCGGGCAGGATCGAAAAGATGGGTTATAAGGGCGTAGACACCACCGAAATGGTGATGGATGGGGTCCGCATCTCGCAAGACAATCTACTCGGCGGGGTGCCCGGGCAGGGCTTCTATCAAATGATGGATGGCGTCGAAGTTGGCCGGGTAAATGTCGCTGCGCGCGGCTGCGGGGTGGCGCTTCGGGCGTTCGAGCTCGGTATCGAGTACGCGCAGCAACGGGTTACCTTCGGCAAGCCCATCGTCGAACATCAGGCGGTGGCATTTCGACTCGCCGATATGGCTACCAAAGTCGAAGCGGCGCACCAAATGATGGTGATGGCTGCACGTAAGAAGGACTCTGGCGAGCGCAATGATCTTGAGTCTGGCATGGCGAAATACCTCGCGAGCGAATACTGCAAAGAGGTGGTCGAAGACTCCTTCCGAATTCATGGTGGCTACGGCTACTCGAAGGAATACGAGATCGAGCGCTTGTATCGCGAGGCGCCGATGCTCCTGATTGGCGAAGGCACCGCCGATATTCAACGCATCATTATTGCTCGCCGCCTACTCGAGGAGTACAAGATCCGCACGTGAGCACCCAGATCCCGTGCGTTGGCGCGGTGGTTTTCGATGCGGCCGGCGCTTTGCTTTTGGTCAAGCGGGGCCACGAGCCGGCCCGTGGCCGTTGGTCGTTGCCCGGTGGGCGGGTTGAGCCCGGTGAAAGCCACGAGGCGGCCGTCATCCGCGAGGTCTTTGAGGAGACGGGTCTAGACATCACGGTGGTGCGCGAGGTGGGCACGGTGTGCCGAGCGGCCCCGGGGGGCGGCACCTACGTCATCAGAGATTTTCTTGGCAGGCTAGTCGAAGGACGAACCCCGGTCGGTAATGATGATGCGGATGAGGCGCGTTTTTTCGCTCCTGCGGATCTGGGCGACCTTGACACTAGTGACGGGCTGCTCGAAGCCCTGGCCGAATGGGGCCTAATCGACTAGCAGGGCGGCGGTGAATTCAATTGTCACCGGGGGAGATCGGCCCAGACGGTAATTAGCTCGGGGCCGATATCAGTGCCCCAGGAACTGGCGAGCGCATCCACCAACTGCAGGCCACGCCCGCCACCGGGCGCAATCGCCGGCCGCTGCTTTGCCATCTTCGGGATGGTGCCACCGGCGCCCCTGTGGTTCGTTACCTCCAAGTGCAGGTAGTCGTCATCGACTACCAATTTGAGGCTTTGCGGCGGGCTACCGTGCAAGATCGCATTGGTGCACAACTCAGAGGCAACCGCGACGGCATCGGCGCTATCGCCCCAGGTGGCGAGGCTGCACGCCACCCACCCCCGGGCGGCGGTGGCGGCGGTGGTATCCGCTGGGAGCGTCCAACTATGTGTCACGGTCATTGCATACCCGATATCGCCGCGAACTAAACCTCGGCGGCAGGTTTTCCGGCGCGGGTGCGCTGCCGCGGGCGCTTTGGCTTATCTGTCCTGGGCTTATCTGCCTTGGACTGATCCCCATTTTTGCCCTTAGCGTGGGCCGGCTTACGGTCATCAAGCTTAGGCTTCTTCTTGCCGGTTTCGCCGAGGTCCTCGACCCTTTCGGCGGCCAGGCCCGCTCGAGTGCGGCCGGCCTTGGGGAGTTGGCCGGTGGTGCCTGGCGCGATACCAAGGCCGGTGTAGATGTGATCGCTTGAAGAGTAGGTCTCGATTGGGTCCTTGAAGGGCAGCTTCAGGGCACGGTCGATCATCTGCCAGCGCGCGATGTCCTCCCAGTCGACCAAAGTCACGGCAACTCCGGACGCCCCGGCACGGCCGGTGCGACCGATACGGTGCAGGTAGGTCTTCTCGTCATCGGGGCATTCATAGTTGATGACGTGGGTCACGCCGTCAACGTCGATACCACGCGCTGCAACATCGGTGGCAACGAGAACATCGACCTTGCCGTTGCGGAAGGCGCGTAAAGCCTGTTCGCGCGCGCCCTGGCCAAGGTCACCATGCACGGTGCCGACGGCGAAGCCGCGCTCGGTGAGGTCATCGCAGATCCGTTGCGCTTTGCGCTTTGTCCGGGTGAAGATCATGACGAGGCCGCGTCCGTCGGCCTGCAGGATGCGGGCGAGGATCTCGATTTTGTCCATCGGATGCGCGCGCCAGACATGTTGTTCGATGGTGTCGACGATGGCGCTGTCGTCACCAGGCTCACTCGCACGCAGGTGGATGGGCTGGGTCATGTAGCGGCGGGCCAGGTTAACGATCTGCCCGGGCATGGTTGCGGAGAAGAGCATCGTCTGCCGCACTGTTGGGATCTCCGAAACGATGCGTTCGACATCGGGCAGGAAGCCCATATCTAGCATCTCATCGGCTTCATCAAGTACCAAGGTGCGAATCCCGGTGAGCATTAGGTCGCGGCGGTTCACGAGGTCTATTAGTCGCCCGGGTGTGCCCACCACCACGTCGACCCCTTTGTGCAGCGCCTCAATTTGCGGCTCGTAGGCCCGGCCTCCATAAATGGCCAGTACTTTGATGCCCTTCAGCCGGCCGGCCCGCTCCAAGTCCGTTGCCACCTGAAGACCGAGTTCACGGGTGGGGCAAACGACCAGGGCCTGCGGCACGCTGCGGTCACCTTCGAGGTCGATGCGCTGAAGTAGCGGGATGCCGAAACCCAGGGTCTTGCCGGTGCCGGTCTTGGCCTGGCCGATTAGGTCCTTACCCTCAAGGGCTAAGGGGATGCACATTTGCTGGATCGGGAAGGCACGTTCAATGCCATCAGCGGCGAGGGCCTCGGCGATTTTGGGATCGGTGCCTAGCTCTACGAAGGTGGAAGCCGAGGTTGGGTCGACCGGGGAAGTAGTCACTTCCTTGAGTCTACCCGCTGGCCTTTCGCTAGCCTTCGACCACCATGGATCAGCCGTCTCTTCAGACTTTGGACACCGACCCGGAGTACCGGGCCGCGGTCGTCGACCTGCTTGCGGTGTTGGCCTACGGTGCCCTCACCGCTTTCGAACGGATCGCCGCTGATGCGGCGATGGCGCCGACCATTGATGACAAGGCCGCCCTGGGGGCAAGGGCGGCAACGGAGTACCGACACTTTGAAACCTTGCGGAATCGCCTAGTTGAGCTTGGGGTGTCGCCGGAGGCGGCGATCGCACCATTTAGGCAGCCCCTTGAAGAGTTCCACGCCCATACCGCGCCCAATGACTGGCTCGAAGGTTTGGTCAAGGCTTATGTGGGTGACGGTATCGCCCTTGACTTTTATGTCGAGATAGCCAAGTACCTCGACCCGGAAACCAATGCGCTGGTACTAAGTGTCTGCGATGAAATGGGGCAGTCGGAATTCGCGGTCAGCCGGGTCCGTGCCGCGATAGCCGCTGATCCGCGAATCGGTGGCCGGTTGGCGCTTTGGGGTCGGCGCCTTGTTGGCGAGGCGCTATCACAAGCGCAACGAGTCGCTGCTGAGCGCGATGCGCTCTCCAGTTTGTTAGTCGGTGGCGTTGATCGCCCTGGCGCGGACCTAGCGGAGATCGGGCGGATGCTCGCCCGGCTCACCGACAACCACACCAAGCGGATGGCCGCGCTCGGACTTGCCGCTTAGCACTGTTGACTCAACTTTGGCCGCTCAACTGGGGTGGCAGCGCCTAGGAGGTACTGCCAAACCCGACGCGGCGCGTTGATTCGGCGCCGACTTCGACATAAGCGATTTTCTCGGCGGGCACTAAGACGGTGCGTCCGCGCTCATCGGCCAGCGAGAGCAGGCCGCCTTTCGCTATGGCGGCTTCGACCGCCTTGATGATCTCGGCTTGCTCCTGTGCACTCTCGAGTGATATTTCGCGTGCGGTGTCTTGGACACCGATCTTGACCTCCACGGTCGGTCCTCCTGTCAAGGGTGCAACTGCTTTAACTGTGCTGCTGATAGTTGTGTTTTGCGCTCATCGTGTCAAGGTGAGGTGGCTTAGTCCTCCGGTGGGTGCGAAAGCGGGAAGCCGCTAATGCCGCGCCAGCCAAGGGAGGCGATGAGTTCAGCGGCTTCCTCGCGGCTGATTTCAGTTCGCGCGTGGCGTAACCAACGGCGGGCGGCGACCTGCGACATGCCGAGCATCCCAGACCCGAGTAGGAGCGCCTGTTGCGGGCTTAATCCGGTGTCCTCGGTGATGACGTGGGCAATCGCCTGCGCGACCGCTAGGTCGGCTCGGTCAACCCGTTCGCGCACCGCCGCCTCGTTGATCAGATCACTTTCAAATACCAACCGGAAAGCCCCCTGTGGGTCTTCGACGAATGCAAAGTAGGCCTGCACGGTGCGCTGCACCCGGACTTTATTGTCGGAAGTCGAGCGCAGCCCCGCGGCATATCCGGCGTGCAGTTCCTCGATGCCGGCGTCCAGGAGGGCAAGGTAGAGATCCAATTTGCTCGAGAAGTGCTGGTAAAGCACCGGCTTGGACACTCCGGCGCGCTCGGCGATGTCGTCCATCCCGGCGGCGTGGTACCCGGCGGCCACGAACACCTCTTGGGCGGCCGCTAGCACCTGCGCCCGACGCTCGGACTTGGGCAGGCGCCCGCTAGGCTTAGAGTCGGTTCTGGTCACCAGCAAAGCCTACTCGCCAGTAATCCGTGCGCCCGGGTTCTAGCCTGACTCCAAGGGGCCAGACCTGGGCATCGGTAGGGGCCCTCAATTTATGGAGGTATTCTGACCGCATGTCCCAATTGTGTGCGCCGTGGCCGCGGGCTGAAGCCTGGCTCCCGTCCTGCTCGATGTCGGTGCGTCATGCTCCGAGCCTGATCCCAGGTGCGCCGGCTGCGGTTTATGTCCACGGCCTTGGCGGCTCGTCACTTAACTGGACCGACTTAATGGACGACTTACGCGCCGATGTCGATGGTTGGGCCGTAGATCTAGGCGGCTTTGGCCAGTCGCCGCCGCCACGCAACGGGGACATGAGCCCGGCCGGCCACGCGGCATGTGTAATCGAGTTCATCGAAAATGAAGTCAAGGCGCCGGTTCACCTCTTCGGTAACTCCCTAGGTGGTGCCGTGGCATTGCAACTCGCGGCTCGGCGCCCGGATTTAGTCCGCTCGCTAACCTTGATCTCACCTGCACTCCCGGAAATGCGTCCAACAAAGGCGAATGTGCACCTTCCGGTGATTGCCGTGCCAGGTCTTGGTGAGCGGCTGCTCGCGAAATATCTTGAACTAGATGCCGGTGCTCGCGTCAAGGGCACGATGGACACCTGCCTTGCCGACCCGGGGCGGTTTCCCGCCCAGCGCGTGGATGAGGCGATCGAAGAGGCCCGTAATCGCGAGCACCTGACTTATGCGGGCGATGCATTTCTAAGATCCCTGCGCGGCCTACTTCGTACCTTTGTCGACGTCGGGCCGGATCGACCATGGAAGCTAGCGGAGCGTGTTCAGTGTGAAACCTTGGTTGTTTACGGCAGGAAGGATCCATTAGTGGACGCTAGTGCCGCTCATCGCATCACTCGGCATTTTCGCAATGGGCATGTGATGGTGCTGTCGGACTCCGGGCACGCCGCCCAAATGGAGCACCCAGACTTAGTAGCCCGGGCTTGGCGCAGGTTCTTCCAGCCGGAACTTTCCGCATTGGCGTAGGGGCGCTAGTCGTAAGTCCAGATGCCCGACGAAGCGAGGCCGGTCCCAACCCCGCGAGTGCGTGGGAGAACCAAATAACGAGTTCAGGTACCGGATCCCTTAACCTGCTGAAACCGTCAAAATGGGCCCAGAAATGATCGTTCGAGCAGGGTTAACCCTGAATTCTGATGAAACCGCCAACTTTTGACAGTATTCGCACCCAGCATGTGTTCTGATGGCGATGCAGCACTTAGCTATCCGCCAAACTTATCTACCCGCCAAGTCATTTGGAGAATGTGATGCCAAGCATTGATGTGAATTCGCCGGTTAGTTCGGTGGCCAGTGTTCGGTTGGCACTTGGTGTTGGTTGGGTGCGCCCGGGTGTGGCCGGTATCGGCGGCACCCTAAACCCCTCATGGTTAGGCACCCCAGTTGTGGGCGGGCCGAACTGTTTTGAGGGTAAT
>SYJA01000075.1 GCA_005798555.1 Actinomycetota bacterium | reverse complement strand
GATGATGAGCTGACGCTGGCCTCGTCCGATCGGGGTCATCGCGTCAATGGCCTTGATACCCGTCTGCAGTGGCTCGTGGACACCTTGACGCTGGACCACCGAGGGTGCCTGCAACTCAAGTGGACGGCGGCTTTCGGCGACGATCTCGCCGCGACCGTCAATGGGCTCGCCCAATGGGTTGACTACCCGTCCAAGGAACCCGTCGCCGACCGGGACCGAGAGCACCTCTTTGGTGCCTTTGACCGACTGGCCCTCCTCGATCTTGGAGAAGTCACCGAGGATCACCGCGCCGATTAGGTGCTCGTCGAGATTTAGTGCCATCCCCATCACGCCACCGGAGAACTCCAGCAACTCTTGGGCCATGACCGACGGTAGTCCTTCAACGTGGGCGATACCGTCGCCGGCATCGATCACGCTACCGACTTCCTCACGACCGGTGCCGACCTCAAGACTCGATACATAATTCTCGATCGCGCCCTGAATGTCTTGAGCGGAGATTGTCAACTCTGGCATGTTGCTCGTCTTCCTCTTCGTCCTAGTAGTTGGCTATTAGGCACCGTTAGTTGGCTGGCTTCATCTTGTTGGGCATCTTCTAGCTGGGTATTTTCGTCGCGGCTGCCGCCAGCCTAGACGAAAGCGATCCTTCAATTACTTCGTCCCCGACCGTGACAGTCAGGCCACCAAGGAGCCTAGGGTCGATGACTTGATGCACTGACACGGGGCTGTGGTAGATGCGCGTGAGTAACTCGGTAAGGCGAATCCGCTGGGCAGCGGTTAGGTCGGCCGCCGCGCTAACCTCGGCGACGATCTCGCCGCTGCGGGCGACCGAGAGCTCGGCGAGGTCCAGCACGGCGTCATCGGCTCGGGCGCCGTGTAGCAAAGTCACGGTCTGGGTGAGCAATGCCTTGGTGGTGGGATTGACGCCGCTGCCAGCCCCCAAGATCGAATCAAGCAAGGCAACCCGGGCAGTGACTGGCTCCTGATAGTCACTCAACAAGGAAGTCAGCCGCGGCTGAGCTGCGAGCACCCGCCCAAAACGAAATAGCTGGTCCGCTACTTCATCCACCTGTTGCTCGCGCTCTGCCCGCTCCAGCAGCCCTAACCTGGCTAGGTATTGAACGCAGGCGACGAAATCATCGGTCGCGGACCAGCGCGCTGAAACCGCGGCGCCCAAGATGGCAAGTGCCACCGGGCCAACTTGGTTGGCCAGCAACCGGTTCAGCAGTTGCCCCTTGGCCTCAGCACCCCCGGCCTCCCCGAGGTGGCGGGCTAAAACCGGCTCCTTCCGCAACAGCGAATAGACCGCCGCCAACTCTTCGGCGAACCGCGAAAGATCATCAACTCCCAGGGGGGCTACCTGCTCATTGAACTTGGCCAACACGGCCGCCTGCGCATCACGGCTCGCCGGACGAAGGTCAGTGCGACCCACCACCGAAGCCTTGACCCTCGGGGCCATCGTTTCCAACTCATCCAGGAACCGGTCAACGGTGCCAGAGAGTTCAACCGGGTCCGCTACATAAGCCTTGACGATCTCACCCGCCCGGCCCAGAGCCTCCGCACCAAGCTCACCGCGCAGCTCGCGGACGAGTTGGGACCTCAGGAGCAGCACCTGCTGGCCGCCTTGCACGCCGATTCGCTCCGCTTCAACCCCACCTTGAATCCGCAATTGCTCGGCGATTCGTACCGAATCCGATTCAGCCTCGTCGATGATGTGACTGGCTTCCAGCCGCCCCTCCGCCACGCGCTGCGCCCGAAAGACGTCAGCATCAGCAAGTCGCTTGGCAGCGTTGGCACTTTCCTCGAGTTCTGCTCGCACCGCGGCTTGCCGTTCGAGCATCAATTTGCGAACGGGTGGCACGACGTACTTCATCATGATCAAAACGATTACGGCAAAGCCAATTAGTTGCCCGATGAACGTTCCCACTATCGAACACCATCCACGCCGATAATCCGGTTTGCCAGCGCAACTGACAAACTTTCGACCGAGGCGTTGAGGGCGGGGGTGAGGCCATCCTTTTGCGCCTCGAGGCTTTCGCTGGCCTGCCGTACCTCTTCGGCCACTTTCGCGTTGGCCACCGCGCGCAACTCATCGGCCACTTGGCGACCCTCGGCCCTCGAGCGATCGCGAATCCCGCCGGCCTCGGATCGGGCGGAGGTCAGTTCCTGCTTGAACTCAGACTCAGCAGCCGCATCTTGTTCGGCGGCGCGCCGGTTATCCAAAGCGGTCTGAGCAGCTAAGCGGACGCGCTCATCGAGGACCTTTTGGACAGGTTGCACCACGAACTTAGCAATCACGCCAAAGACGATGAGGAAAATCGCCAAAATGAAGAAGAAGGTACCGTTCGGGACTAGGAAGTTAGTGGTGCCGGATTCAGCCTCACTCGCCAGAACGGTCGCGCCAGAAATCACTGCTACATCCATTGCGAATCGTTAAGCCCCCGGAGTGGCAAACACAAAAAGCGCCATGAAAGCAAGGTTGATGAAGTATGCCGCCTCCACCAAGCCGACGGTGATGAAGAATGGGGTGAACAACCGGCCCTGTGCCTCCGGTTGACGGGCAATGCCGGAGATCAGCGCATTGCCGGCGATTCCGTCGCCGATTCCCGCACCGATGGCGCCGCCTCCCAAGATGAGGCCACCGCCGATCAGGGCACCGGCGACGATTGTTGGGTCTGCCATTACTCTTCCTCCTTGACTACTTGTCGGTTTGCTGTCACTGCTGGGATAAAAATCGTCAATCGACTAGTCGCGGCGATAGCCTAGTGGTGTGCATCTTGGGTCTCGGTTGCCTGGCTGAAGTAGAGAATTGTTAAAAGCGCGAAGATGAACGCTTGGATTAGTCCGACGAAGAGGTCGAATGTTTTCCAGATGGCATTTGGAGCCCACATGATGTAGGTGGGGAGCAAGGCGATCAGACCGACCATGATGACACCGGCAAAAATATTCCCAAAGAGTCGCAGTGACAAAGAGATTGGCTTGGCGATCTCCTCAACGAGGTTGATCGGCGCCAGAAATGCAACATGGCCTTTGGTTACCTTGATCGGGTAGCCAATGATTCCACTTCGCCGGAAGCCCGCCGCGTGGTAGCAAATGAAAACCAACAGCGCCAAGGCCAGCACGAAGTTTATATCGGATGCCGGTGGTTTTAGTAGCTCCAGCGTCGCTCCATCTGCCGACGTGTACTGCAGCGGCAGCACCGATATCCAGTTCGCCACCAGAATGAAAACAAACAGGCTCACCACCAGCGGCAGCACGAATGGTGCCAGTGACAGTCCCATTGATGACTGGACCTGGCTTCGCATTTGCACGGTTATTGCTTCCCAGAACAACTGCACACCACTTGGCACACCGGTGGAGGTGACCTTGGCGCGCAAGATGAATGCCAGCACGAGGGTAACCGCGGCAGCGACAAGGGTCGCGTAGATCGTGTCGGTGTTCACGGTCAAGCCCAGCCACGTGGCCGTGGTGTGGTGACCGACCTCGATCGAGCTTACGGGCGAAGTTGCGTTTACCATCGTCACTACCTCCGACCCTCAGGTTCTGCAATGGAGGTATCACTTGATGCGCCGGTCTGGTCCGGCTCGCCGGCGGCATCTTGATCACCCTTACGGAGTTTTCGCCATACCGGGATCACAGTACTCAAAACTAAGACCACCTGAAACAACGCTATGCCAAATAGCACGCCAAATCCAAAGGGCCGAAATACGAACGCCAGGATCAGTGCGATAACCGTAATAACGAGAAGTCGAGTTGCAGAGTTCAGCGCCATTCCGCGCTTGAGCGGATGATCCTTGGCGGTGATCGTGGCCACCGACCAACTCACCACCTGCGCATTGAGCAGGCCCAAGGCCAAGCCGATCGCAAAGAAAACGCCGAACATGATGGCTCCGGCAAGGGCCGCAAGCACGACCGCCAAGGCGCCTAAGACAGTGCAAAATATCGCGAGTCGGGCCGGCCGGAAAATCAAGGAGGGTAAAATAAAGGGCGTCTCATCAACGGGCGCCGACAATGATCCTCCTGCAATTGTGGCGGCCTCACCTGACACTGCGTTGACCGCGGACGAAAAGGTATCACGGGCCAGCAGGTTTAACTTGCCGGGGTATCTGCCCGCGCGCCTAGCCGCGGGTACCACTGCGCAGGTGCCGGACCTGCGCCATCGGGGTCGCCGGTGGTCGGCGCACCACATAGATCAATAGGCCTAGGCCAACTACGAATCCGCCAACCGCATATGGCACCGGCACAAAAGCGATGGCCACCGCCGTGCCGGCGACAAGTGCCGTCCAGGCATACATGATCCAGACGGCCCGGGCCTGGGAGTGGCCCATCTCAAGGAGTCGGTGGTGCAGGTGTTGCTTATCGGGCGCGAAGGGGTTTCGCCCGGCGCGGGTTCGGCGCACCACAGCTAGCAGCAGATCAACTAGCGGCACCGCCAGTACGGCAACCGGCAGCAAAATCGGCAGCAGGGTGGGGATGATCGTCGGGCCGGCAAGTGAGCTTGGATCGACCTGTCCGGATAACGTGATCGTGCTGGCCGCCAGCAGCAGGCCCAGCATCATCGAGCCGGTATCCCCCATGAAGATGCGGGCCCGAAAGACATTGTGTGGTAGGAACCCAATACCCATGCCGACAAGCAGTACCGATACCAAGGTGGCCAAGGTCGCGCGCTCAACCCCGAGTACCACCGAGAGCAGGTAGGAGTAGGCGAAGAACGCCCCGGCGGCCACCGCAACAATGCCGGCCGCCAAACCATCTAGCCCGTCGATGAAGTTAATTGCATTAATGCTGATCAAGACGATCAGGACCGTAAAAAGCACGCTGGTCAATGGATCGAGAACGAATGTGCCACCGATCGGTAGCCAAATGACCGCAATGCCTTGTGCGGCCATCACCCCTGCCGCCAACACCTGACCGGCCAATTTTATCGGTGCGTCCAGCCCCCATTTGTCGTCGACGATCCCGAGCAACACAATGATCGCGACCCCCGATAGCAGGGCCAGCGGAGCGCTACCGGTTTCAAATACCGAACCCATCATGGGGAGCTTGCTGGCGAGCAGGAGGCCGGTCAGTAGGCCCAGCATCATCGCGATGCCACCGAGGCGCGGTGTGGACTCAGCGTGCACATCGCGATCTCGCACCTCCGCGATGAAGCCGAAGCGAATCGCAAACCGCTCGACAAGGGGGGTGGTCAAGTAGGTGACCGCGGCAGCGGCGAGCAAACACAGCAGGTATTCGCGCACAGCCCCTCCTTTCGGTCCGACCTCGCTGGACTAAGCCACCGGGTAGGCCGGGTGCCTTGTCACTAAATCAAGGACGTCAGCGGCAACCCCTGCGGCAGCGTCGGGCTCGCGTACCGCCCGACTTATCAAGGTCGCAATCTCTTTCATATTTCCCACGGCCATCCCCTGCGTAGTTACCGAAGGGGTACCAACGCGAATCCCAGATCCAACAGATGGCGGCTTGGGATCGTACGGGATTGAGTTCTTGTTCAAGGTGATGCGGGCTGCATCGCAGCGGACTTCGGCTTCGGCGCCGCTGACCCCTAAAGGCTGTAGGTCAATGAGGGCCAGATGGGTGTCGGTGCCACCGCTGACCGGGCGCATCCCTTCGCCCACTAGGCCATCGCAAAGGGCCTGGGCATTGATTACGACCTGCTTGGCGTACTGCTGATATTCCGAAGTCGCGGCCTCCTTCAGGGCAACTGCTTTGGCCGCTACCGCGTGCATCAAGGGGCCACCTTGCATCATCGGGAAGACCGCCTTGTCGATCAACGAAGCGTGCTCGGCCCGGCACAGGATCATGCCGCCGCGCGGACCTCTTAACACCTTGTGGGTGGTAAAAGTGACGACGTCGGCGAAGGGCACCGGGCTGGGAATGGCCTTGCCGGCGACTAGCCCGATGAAGTGGGCCGCGTCAACCATCAAAATGGCCCCGACTTCATCGGCAATAGCGCGAAAAGCAGCAAAATCTATCAGACGCGGGTAGGCAGTAGCACCACAGATAATCATCTTGGGCCGGTGCTCAACTGCTAGCGCGCGCACCTCGTCATAGTCGATCAGTTCGGTGTCCTGGCGCACTCCATACGAAATTATGTTGAACCATTTACCCGAGAAATTGACTTTGGAACCATGTGTTAAGTGACCACCGTGCGGAAGACTCATCGCGAGCACGGTTTCGCCCGGCATTACGAAGGCACCGTAGGCCGCGATATTGGCACTGGCACCACTATGTGGCTGGAGGTTTGCGTGGTCAGCGCCAAACAACTCCTTGGCCCGCGCGATCCCGATTTCCTCGGCCACATCAACTTCGGCGCAGCCGCCATAGTACCGGCGCCCCGGGTAACCCTCGGCGTACTTGTTGCTAAGCGTGGACCCTAGCGCCGCCAGCACCGCCGGCGAGGTGAAGTTCTCACTCGCAATCAGCTGCAGGCCGCTGCGCAGGCGCTCGAGCTCGGCTATTACCACCCCGGCGATTTGTGGATCCTCGGCGGCCAAGGCGTCGAAATCTGGACCCCAAAATGGCGTGCTAGTCATCGAACTCCCTAATCGTCGGTGGTACCACTCTACGCAATGCCGCCTTGGCTACTGCGGCAACGAGCCCCCGGTCGCATCTACTAAATCCGGGCAAATCGCCAGCAGCTCGGTTACCGTAACCGCCCCGGCCCGCACTAGTTCTGGGACCGACCCCCGCAGGTCCACCACCGTACTGCTGCCGCCGCCGGGGCGCGCCCCAGCATCGCCTTGGCCCGCCCCCAGCTCACCGACGTCGAGGGCCAGGACCACGGCCTCCCCAAATTGGGCCATGGCATCGTCAACCGAAGTGGCAGCGGGCATGCCGGCCGCGTTTGCCCCGGTTACGGCTAACGGGCCAGTGCCGCGCAGTAACTCGAGCAGCAGGGGGTGTAGCGGCATTCGCGCGGCTAACGGTGCATCCGGCGGCATGTCCCAGGCCAAGGTCGATTGCGGTTCGAAGAGCAGCGTCAATAAGCCAGGCCAAAAACTCGCCATTAGCGCTCGGGCCACCGGCAACCCCACGTGCACCGCCAAGCCGTTCATCGTCGCGGCTGCCGGCACCATGATCGGCACCGGTACCTGATTGGACTGGACCTTGGCCTTGCGCAAGGCGGCCACGCCACGGACGCTGAAAGGATCCGTTGCTAGGGCATAAACGCTCTCGGTCGGGACCAGTATCAAGTCACCGCGGCGCGCCGCGGAAGCAGCCGCGCTGATGGCGCGAGCCCGATCGGGGTGATCGGCACTTGAGCCGCAGGTTAACCGCAACATCATCAGCCCCTTTTCGCAGCCGCTCGCCGGGCCATGGTAAACCGCGGCAAGCCATTTAGGTCGGGGCGATCATCGATCGAACCCCACACGGTATGGCCGACAGGTAGACCGGTCATCGGCGCCAGATCTTGATCCGCCAGCAGGCTTTGGGCCAGACCGGCGACTCCGCCAAGGCCCGCGCTTGCCCCTTGGACATCGGCATGTTCGATCACCACGAGCCCACCGGGCTTCAGCAAGATGGCTGCGGTCCGCAGCACCCCGCGCACCACATCAAGGCCATCAGTACCGGCGAATAGTGCCACTTTCGGCTCATAATCACGGACTTCCGGTTCCCTCGGCACCATTTGCGCCGGGATATAGGGCGGATTCGAAACGAGCACTGCGACCCTTCCGGCTAACCGTGCTAGCCCATGCCCGGCATCGGCAACCACTGCCGCGTCGTCATGAATCACATCAACTCGTGAGCCCGCCGTGGCCAACGCCGGCTCCTGCCAGGCCAGATTCTTCCTTGTCCAACGCACCGCCTCATCGTCGACCTCCACGGCATACACCGAACAGCCGTCCACCTCGACGCCCATCGAGAGCGCGATAGCCCCGCTTCCAGCACAAAGATCAACCGCGATTCGCTCTGCTGGCGGTAGTTCACGCAACTCACGAATCCCGGCCTCGACAACGAGCTCGGTCTCGGGACGCGGGATAAAGACCCCCGGTCCGACTTGCAATTCAATGTGGCGAAATGCTGCGACACCCAGAAGGTGTTGCAAAGGCACCCGGGAAATGCGCTTCGTCAAAAGTTGCTCGACTCGCACCCGTTGCCCCGCAGTAATTGCATCCTGCAGGATCATTCGATTACGGCGCACCCCAAGGACGGAGGCGATGATTTCAGCGGCATCGACACTTGGTGATGGCACGCCGGCCGCGCTAAGGCGCCGCTCTGCGTCGGTGAGCACATCACGGACGGTGATGCGGCCTCCGGTGGTGTGGTCGACTTCCCAGCTCACGATTGGGTGTCGCCTAATCGCACCGCGTTATCTGCCTCCAAGCAGGCATTGATCACATCGTCAAGGTCGCCGTCAAGTATTTGATCCAGGTTATGGGACTTGAATCCAACACGATGGTCGGCCAGGCGATTCTCGGGGAAGTTGAAAGTTCGAATGCGTTCGCTTCGGTCAACCGTTCGCACCTGTTGCCTCCGGGCATCCGAGGCATCCTGCGCCGCCTGCTCCTGAGCAGCCGCAAGTAAGCGCGCTCGCAAGATACGCATCGCCTGTTCCCTGTTTTGCAACTGGCTTTTCTCGTTCTGGCAGGAGACCACTACCCCGGTCGGCAGATGGGTGATACGCACCGCCGAATCGGTCGTATTGACGCTCTGCCCACCCGGGCCTGAGGACCTAAAGACATCGATGCGCAGATCATTAGGGTCTACCACGATGTCTAAGTCTTCGGCTTCCGGGAAGACGAGTACACCGGCCGCGGACGTGTGAATTCGGCCTTGGGATTCAGTCACCGGCACCCGCTGAACGCGGTGGACCCCACCTTCGTACTTAAGACGGGCGTAAGGGGCATCACCAGGCTCCGGATTTCCCTTTGCCTTGATCGCCACAGCGACATCCTTGTAGCCGCCCAGATCAGACTCAACCGCATCGATGATCTGGGTGGTCCAGCCGCGGCGCTCGGCATAGCGCATATACATGCGAAGCAGATCGGCGGCAAAAAGTGCCGACTCTTCACCACCCTCCCCCGCTTTAACCTCCAAGATGACATCCTTGTCATCAAGTGGGTCTCGCGGTAATAGCAATCGCGTTAGGTGCTCGGCCGCCGCCTTTTCGCGATCCACCAGGCCGGGCAGTTCATCGGCAAATGACTGATCCGCTTCAGCGAGTTCGGTAGCCGCAACTACATCATCAGCCAAGGCCACCCAGTCACGATATGCCGTGATGACCGGGCGCAATTCGGCGTACCGACGGCCGAACCGCCGCGCCACCGACTGGTCCACGTGCACGGCGGGGTCGGCAAGCTTCAGCTCGAGATCGCTGTACTCGGCACTGAGTTCAGCACATGACTCGAACATTGGTCCGCCTTCCGCACGTCATTGGTATTGCCAAGCCAACCAGAGCAAAACTATCCCGGTAGGTAAAAAAGCCCGGGCGCCGGTCGGGGACCGACCGCATGACGGGGGAGACACGCGGTCGATCCCGGGCCGGCGCCCGGGAGCAGAAGCTAATTATCAGCGGATTGATCCGCCGCCTTGCCGTAACGAGTTTCGAACTTAGCGACCCGGCCGCCGGTATCAAGAATCTTCTGCTTGCCGGTGT
>SYJA01000074.1 GCA_005798555.1 Actinomycetota bacterium | reverse complement strand
TGCTGCTCGCGGGTCTGCAGCGCAAGACGATATGCCGGCGCGCCATCGGCATCGATGCTCACTCCGACAAGGCGCCCGGGCATGCTGCGCTCTAGCCCCGCGCGCACCGACATGAAACCGGCGTGTGGGCCGCCGAAACCCAGGGGCACGCCAAAACGCTGGGCCGAGCCCACGACCGCGTCCGCGCCCATCTCCCCCGGGGCCCGCAAAACGGTTAGCGCAAGTAGATCCGTGGCGACAATTGCCAAGGCACCACGTGCATGCGCTGCGGCGATCAACTCGCTCGGGTCGATCACCTCACCCGAGGTACCCGGGTAGCTGATCAGCAGGCCGTTGAACGCACCCGCCGGGATTGGTTCCTGGCGATCCCAGATCACCAGCTCAACGCCCAACGGGTCAGCACGAGTCGCCAACACCGCCAGGGTCTGCGGGTGGGTGTCGGCGTCAACGATAAAGCGCAGCGCGTCTTTTGGCCCGTGCCGCAGGGACATCGTCATGGCTTCAGCAGCGGCAGTTGGCTCATCAAGTAACGATGACCCGGCCACGGGCAGGCCGGTGAGGTCCTCGATCATGGTCTGGAAATTGAGCAGTGCCTCGAGTCGACCTTGGGAGATCTCAGGTTGGTACGGGGTATATGCCGTGTACCAAGCCGGATTCTCGAGGATATTTCTTAAGATCACCCCTGGCGTTTGGGTGTCGCTGTATCCCAGCCCAATCATGTTCACCATCTTGCGGTTCTTCGCCGCGAGCTCACGCAACAGGGCCAAGGTGGTGCGCTCATCGGCGGCAGCGGGTAGATCAAGGGCGGCACCCCAGCGGATGACTTCAGGCACCACCGCCTGAGTCATCGTCTCCAGCGAGTCATAACCGACAACGTCAAGCATCCGCGCAATCGATGCCGGATCTGGCCCGAGGTGCCGGCGCAAAAATGCGTCGTCGTTGTGCAGTGAGTCTAAGCTGGCGCCTGCCTTTTGTGCTTTGCTCATCGATTCGCCTCGCGCTAGTGCGCCGGTTGCAGCGCAGGGACACCGGCCACGGTTGTGACCGCCCTCCCCCTCTGTCTCCCGCGATAACTCGCGACCTGAGAGCTTCACCACTTGCGCGGTTTGCACCGTCGGCGGGGTGCAGTGCACCCGCTTTCCAGAGGCGCCTTCCCCGGGCGGTTCGTGGGCCTGAGAGATTATCGGGGAGATGTGCTCCTTCGGCGCCCGCGAATGGCTTTCGCGAGACTCTCCCGACCGGGGTCAATCAGCAACCTTCAGTGTACTGGGCTGACCGGTTAGGTGCCGGCTTTAACTGGCGATCACTCGGGCGCGCCGAGCGGCAAGTTCGTCGACCCCAATTATTGGACCGGCAAGCACCCCATCGGGGCGTTCACCTGGCAGAGTTGACAAGGTGCCCTCAACTTCGCGCCAAACACTGCCCACCGCGATCCCAAATACCCCTTGCCCACCACGGACTAGGTCAATCACCTCGTCGGCGCTGCGGCATTCATAAATCGTTGCCCCATCACTCATCAAGGTGATGCGGCCGAGGTCCTCACCGGTGTTGGTGGCCAGATGCTCAACGGCCGCCCGGATATTAGGCAGCGAAACGCCGGTGTCGATCAAATGCTTAACCACCCGCAGGATCAAAATATCGCGGAAGCTGTAAAGGCGCGAGGTACCCGATCCCGTCGCCCCCCGGACCGATGGCTCTACCAGCCCGGTGCGCGCCCAATAGTCCAACTGCCGATAGGTGATGCCCGCCGCAGAACAGGCCACCGGACCGCGGTAGCCGATATCGGCCGGCAATGGCCGCAGGTCCGCATCATCAAAGAGCGCCTCTTGGCCACTTGGCATCCGGCAACCGGGCTGATCGGCGTTCAAAGGGCCTCCTTGGGAAGTGTGCACCACCAGCATTGCTCGCTCGGCAGCCATACGGAACGTTACGAAGCAAGTTAGGCGCGGTCAACCCGACACACGGGGCGGACCAGTGCGTAAGTCTGAACCTCATGTGGAGGGTTGCCGGCGACCGATTCGGCCGTTACTCGAAGTCCTCCGGACTAACTTGATCTAAGAACTCACGGAACCGAGCCAGTTCAACAGCACTTGGCTCCTGGGGGTCTCCGGGAGCCGAGCCGTCAGCGCCCATGGCCTGACCAGCCTCCTCCGCTGGCAACTCGATGCCGGCCGCGTCAAGGACTTCCTCAGCACCGTAAATCGGCACCTCGGCGCGCAGTGCCAGGGCGATCGCATCTGATGGCCGGGCACTCACCTCCACCCCGGAGGCAAATACCAGGACCGCGAAGAACACCCCATCTTCAAGGGCGGTGATCCGGATCTCGGTTAGTGCGGCCCCGGTCGCCTCTAGGACATCCTTCAACAGGTCATGGGTAAGTGGCCGCGGAGGCACCACCCCCTGCTGGGCAAAGGCAATTGCTGTCGCCTCCACGGCACCAACCCAGATCGGCAGGTACCGCCCGCCGCTGGCCTCCCGCAGGAGCACGATCGGATTATTAGACGGCATCTCCATTCGAACGCCGATGACGTCAAGGGCCTGCATGCCTTCACCCTAACCCCTAGGTCAGGCCACCGCGCACTAGTTCTGCTCGCAGCAAAGCCCCGTGGAGTTGAACCAGCAAGGCGGCCGCCTGCCGAACAACCTCATGGGCGTGCTCACGTTGGCCACGGTCCTTGGGCTGGCTAAACGGCGTGGCGATCTGCTCTACCAATCCGGTATCGCGGTCGGCAACCACCCGAAAGGGACGCAAGTGCCTGGGCTCGACCCCTAATGGCGCCAACTGCGCGACGATGCCGGCAATCGCCAGCGCATCCTCGTCATAATGGCCAGCCGGGGTGGCCCAGACGAGGCCAATGGACTCCAAGGTGGCGATCAAGGCTTCGGGAAGTTCGACCATTTCGGCCAACTCGCCGCGGGTTAGCCGAACCCGGCCAGCGCCGGGGCGAAAGTCATCGGCACGCAGCCCGGTGCCAGCAACCGGCTGGCCGGCGCCCTCAGCCGCCTCGTCCTCCAGCTGTTCGCGGATAACCTTGAGTGGCAGGTATTGATCGCGCTGCAAGGTCAGCACCGAACGCAGTTGCGCTAGATCGCGTTCGGCGAAACGCCGGTAACCTGATGGCGTGCGTTCTGGGGTGATTAGCCCCTCGGTCTCCAGGAACCGGATTTTGCTGATGGTGATATCGGGAAACTCGCGCTTGAGCAGAGTTAGTACCTCACCGATACTGATGGTGCCAACCACCGGACCTCGGGCTAGACCACTCACGACTTAGGCTCCACCCCAACTAGGAAGACGAATCGGAACTTACCGATCTGCACCTCGTCGCCACCGTGTAATTGATGATCGTCAACTCGTCGCCGATTGACGTAGGTGCCATTGAGACTCCCCGAATCGCGAATACTCCAACCAGCACTGCCACGACGAAACTCCGCATGCCTTCTGCTGACCGTGACATCATCCAAGAAGACCTCAGAATCAGGTGACCGCCCAACGGTCATCAGGTCGGCATTGAGTTCAAACTCACTGCCTTCACCGGGCCCGCGACGCACCACCAGGAGGGCAGAGCCGGTGGGCAGATCAGCTAGGGATGGCGAGCCAACCGGTGCCAGGGGCCCGGAGTTGGTGCCGGTGCCGGTGGCGATAATCGAGGTAATGGAGCCGGTGTGCTCAAGTGGAGAACTCGCACTACCCGCAGCCAGGGGCGCACCGCACTCGGCACAAAAGTGGTCGTCAATATGCACCTTCGCAGCACAATTCGGGCAGTGCACCCAACCCACCTCCTAACGCCTTTGTTACTAGTACTAATCCTTCAGCGTAAGCGCTGCATACTCCGCAGGGCTGAGCAAGCCAGCCAGTTGCCCCGGATCACTTGGCTGCATCGTCACTAGCCACCCCGCTCCGTAGGGATCAGCATTGATGTTCTCGGGGGTAAAGTCCAAGGTGTCGTTCCGTGCGATGACGACGCCATCAAGCGGTGCATAGATATCACTCACGCTCTTAGTTGACTCCACCTCACCACATGCCACGCCAGCACTCAAGGCGGCACCGGGCGCGGGCATTGTCACATAGACGATGTCACCGAGGGCATCTTGCGCAAATGCGGTGATCCCGAAAACCGCGGTACCGTCGGTCTCTTCGCGAACCCATTCGTGCTCGGCCGTGTAGCGCAACTGCGTTGGGTCCATGTCATCCTCCATGTGCGTGTCCTACCCAAACCATATTGGGTCACCCTCGCTGGTTTCCCGAAGTAGACGCTACCAGCGGCAGGCGCAGCCCGGCTCGTACATAGTCCAGGCCCGCCCACCAGTACAGGCCGGTACCCCAAAGGGAAAACGCCCAGCCGCAGACCAAGCTGAAGGTACCGATGGCCCCGCCCACCGAGCCAAGAAGTAAAGCTGGAAATCCCCACAGCAGACAAAATGTTGCGGCTTTGCCCAGCAAGGTAACCGGAAGCGCCACGAGCCCTCGGCGCCTGAGCGCAGGCAGCAGCAGCAGCAGCAGCACATCGCGCAGGGCCAAGACAATCAACAACCACCAAGGGATGATCCCGCGCAACGCCAAGCCGATTATTGTTGCGGCGATATACAGGCGATCGGCGAGTGGGTCAAGGAGCACCCCGAGCTTGCTGGTTTGGCCCAGTGCGCGGGCAAGCGCACCGTCTAACCAATCGGAGGCGCCAGCGACCACCAGGACAATAAATGCCCAGACATCTGCCTGTTCAACCAGCACCAGCCAGAGAAACAGCGGGATCCCCAGTAGGCGGACGAAACTCAAGATATTTGGGATCGTCCAGATGCGATCACTTAGTTCGTCCACCGGCTCCCCACCGTCACGACGCTTGATCATCAGCTACGCGACCCCCTTTTTTACGCACCTGATTCAGCTGGCCCGCTGGGCCAAGTACCGGCCCGCCAACTGCGTTACCTGAATCGGCAGATCAAATGTCTGACTCAAAAATGTGCTCGTCAGTGTTTGATCAATTGGCCCTTGGGCCACCACCTGACCATGTCGCAGCAGTAATGCATGCGTAAATCCCGGTGGAATCTCCTCAACGTGATGGGTTACCAGTAGCTGTGCTGGCGCCTTAGGGTCGAAGGCCAATATCGCCAATCGCTGCACTAGATCCTCCCGTCCACCTAGGTCCAGGCCCGCCCCCGGCTCGTCAAGGAGCAACAACTCTGGGTCGGACATCAATGCCCGCGCGATCAAAGTTCGTTTCCGCTCCCCCTCCGACAAAGTGCCGAAGGTGCGGTTGGCAAGGGCATCTAGCCCCCAAGCTTTCAGCAGCTGCGCGCCACGAAACTCATCGACGACCTCGTACTTCTCGCGCCACCGGCCCGTCACCCCGTAAGCCCCGGTAAGCACTGCATTTGCCACGCTCTCCCCGACCGGCAGGTTGTTCAAAATGGCGCTGCTGGCCCAGCCGATCCGTGGCTTCAACTCCACTAGATCCACCGCACCGAGTTCCTCACCAAGTAGGTGCACCGAACCGGCGGTCGGAAACAGCGCCGCGGCAGCCAACTGCAACAACGTGGTCTTGCCCGCCCCATTCGGGCCCAAGATAACCCAACGCTGCGCCGAGCGCACCGACCAACTCAGGTCGGCAAGGAGCAGTTTTGACCCACGACGAACCATTACGTGCTGGCAGGCAAAGACCTCGTCAACTGGTCGGGTAGACGCCACGGACGTGACTTTAGTCGCCTTTTTCGCCGACCCGAAGCACACGCGCTAGCGTAATGCCGTTATGAAGTCACAGACCTTGCTGCTCACACTTAGCGGCACTGACCGACCCGGGGTGACAAAGACCCTTTTCGCGGCCCTCGCTGGACATCCAGTGACCGTCCAAGATGTCGAGCAATTGGTGGTACGCGGCCACTTGGTGCTATCGGCGCTGGTCGCTGTCGATGCCGATTCCGGTGCTGCGGACGAAGTCATTAGCCGACTGCGTCAAGATATTCGGCGAACGGCCGCCACACTCGATATGGATGTAACGACCGTACCCGGTGCCATGGAGGACACCGATCGGCGTCGTGGTCGCGTGCATGTCACTATTCTTGGAGCGCCACTTAGACCTGGTGCGGTAGCTAGGATCGCCGAGGAGATCGCAAAGCGCGGCGGCAATATCGACCGCATCCGCCGCATCGCCTCCTACCCGGTGACCGCGGTCGTGTTTGAAGGTTCTGGTGCAGAGCTAGTCGACTTACGTCGGGCCCTCGTCGCCGCAGCTGCAGAGGTTGGCGTCGACATAGCGGTTCAGGAGGCTGGTCTTGATCGGCGTGGCCAGCACCTAGTCGTGATTGACGTCGACTCCACCCTCATCCAAAATGAGGTAATCGATCTCATCGCCGAGCACGCCGGCGTGGACGATCAAGTTGCTGCGATTACCGAGCAGGCCATGGCCGGAAATCTTGATTTCGCTGCGGCACTGCGCGCCCGCGTGGGCCTCCTCAAAGGACTTCCCGTTGGAGTTCTTGATCAGGTTCGCGCGAGCCTGCAGCTTACCCCTGGCGCCCGCACCCTGTGCCGGACTCTCAACACCCTCGGCTACCGAGTGTGCCTGGTTTCCGGGGGCTTTGCCGAAGTGATCACGCCACTTGCCGATGAGTTGGGTATCGATGACGTGCGCGCGAATCACCTTGGGGTGCGTGACGGCTTCTTGACCGGCGAAGTCGTCGGCGTCATTGTTGACCGTCAAGGCAAGCAGGCCGCACTCGAGGAATTCGCGGAGAAATATGAAATTCCAATGCGTCGCACCATCGCAATTGGTGATGGCGCCAACGATGTGGCCATGCTGGAAGCCGCCGGGCTCGGGGTCTCGTTCAATGGCAAGGCTGCGGCCCGTGAGGCGGCCGATGCGGCACTATCGGTCCCGTATTTGGATTCGGTGCTCTACCTGCTCGGTATCACCCGGGAAGATATTGAAGGTGCCGATGCCCGGGCGGGCGTCGTCACCCCCGCACCGCCGCTGGTCACCGGCTAGCCCCTTGGCACCACGAAATCTGTTAGCAGTGCGCTAGCCGGCACCAAGTTTGTCCAGTCGCCAACCTCGAAAACCGCGATCCCACTTGTCGGATACTTGTCAGAAAGCTGCTGGAAGGCGGGTAGGTGCCGATTGCTCGCAATGCTTGCCGCGAGGTCTTCCAACCCCGGGTTGTGCGCGATGACTATCACAACCTCGATGGCAGGTGAAGTTTCACAGATAACCGAGCGGATCGCCTCGGGGGTGGCCTCATAGAGCGCCGGCTCAGTGCTGGCCGCAATGTCGGCTTGATTCACCTGGATCAGCGACCAAGTCTCTTGGGTGCGCATGGCTGAAGACACCACCACACGAACCTGGCGCTGCCAGATTCCCGATGCCTTGAGCCATGCAGCAATAGCACCGGCGTCAACAACCCCGCGCTGGCTCAGCGGGCGATCAAAATCTTGAACGCCCAAGGGGTAGGCCGATTTCGCATGGCGAATCAGCACGAGTTTCTTATTAGGCACCCTGGGAGTGCACTCCGCCGTCAACATGCACGATCTCACCCGTAGTGGCCGGGAACCAGTCGGACATCAGGGCAACACATGCTCGAGCCGCTGGCTCTGGGTCGTCCGGATCCCAGGTCAGCGGTGCTCGGGTGGACCAAACCCCCTCAAACTCCTCGAACCCTGGGATGCTCTTGGCGGCCATGGTCCGAATCGGTCCGGCCGCAACTAGGTTTACGCGAATACCCTTGGGCCCCAAGTCGCGCGCCAGATAGCGGGAGGTGCTTTCTAGTGCGGCTTTCGCAACTCCCATCCAGTCATACTTGGGCCAGGCCACGGCGGCATCGAAATCCAAGCCGACTATCGATCCACCGCGACCAAGCAATGGCTCAGCGGCAACCGACAAGGACTTCAGGGAGAATGCGGACACCTGCAGTGCGGTGCCCGCATCGGCCCAGGCTGTCTCGAGAAACTTGCCGCCGAGCGCCGCCTCGGGCGCAAACCCGATTGAGTGCAGAACACCATCGAGGCCATCGACATGCTCGCGGACTCGACCCGCTAGGGCCAGCAGGTCAGCGTCGTTGGTTACATCGAGTTCGATGATGGGTGGTGTCGATGGCAACCGGCGGGCAGAGCGAGCGGTCAGTGACATCACCCGGCCAAATGAGGTGAGGATGACCTCGGCGCCTTGCTCCTGGGCGAGCCGGGCAACATGGAAAGCGATGGACTGGTCGGTCAAGACCCCGGTGACCAGAATGCGCTTACCCTGCAATATGCCCATGCGCTTGCTCCTGACCGCTAATCAGTGGCCCATGCCTAGGCCACCGTCAATTGGGATAACCGCCCCGGTTATGTAGCCGGCATCCGCCGATGCCAAAAACTGCACGAGCGCGGCCACTTCATCTGCCTCAGCATAACGTCCCAACGGCACCGCGCCGAGGATTGCCGACTTGCGGTCTGCATCCAAATCGGCGGTCATGTCGGTTTCGACGAACCCCGGTGCAATCACATTGACCGTTATTCCACGGGACCCGACCTCGCGGGCTAGTGACCTTCCCGCGCCGATTAACCCTGACTTCGCCGCTGCGTAGTTAACCTGCCCGGCGGAACCAAGCATGCCCACCACCGACGAGATGAAGATGATGCGACCACCGCGAGCCTTCAGCATGGCGCGCAGACTGCGACGCGCAAGGCGAATGGCACCCGCCAAGTTGGTGTTCAGCACCTCGTCGATATCCGCATCACTTAGCCTCATGAGCAGCCCGTCACGGGTTACACCCGCATTTGCCACAAGTATCGACACCGGGCCAAAGTCCGACTCAACCTGAGAGAAGCCGGCCTCTATCGCGCCGGGATCAGCAACGTCCATCGCCACCGCAGCTAAGCCGTCGGGGGCCTGCCCGGATCTACTGGCCACCACAACCTGGTAGCCGGCAGCTCGTAGCCGCTTTGCTGTGGCCAAGCCAATCCCCCGATTGCCACCTGTCACCAGTGCTACCTCACTCAATGGTTGCTCCGTTCGTTGTTGCGGAACCTTGCTTCGGCGCCTTTGGCTTCAACCACATATTTAGGGCCAAAATGCCGATCGGAAGATAAGACGCAATGGCCGATGAAATCAGGCTGACTAGACCGATGGTGGCGAAGTAACCCGCAATAATCCAACCACGAAAACGTACGGCCCCACTTGGGGTATCCGGATTGACGCCTTCAATCAGCAGCCGCGGGTTTCGATTCAGATGTCGCCCCATCAATGTTCCGAGTGAGCTGACCGCCGCCATCAAGATCCAATAGAGGAAAGCGACATCACCAGTACTTGACGTACTGATATTCGGTTCGGTTGCCCGGAAGGTGAATGTGTAACCATAAAGACTGCTTAGCCATGGCAGGAGCACAATCCCCGCAAGCCAAGCCACGTTGAGCCAGAACAAAGGATTGTCATACCCGCGTATCTGGCTAAAGATTCGACTGTGCAGGCGCCACATGACCGCAACGACATAAAACGTGAACAAGAAAATTACTAGTTGGCCCAGATTATTCGTTACAACCGTGTACAGCGGCTCACCAGCCCTGGGCGTCGGCAGGTTGATCAATGGCAGGGCCATCAAGGTAATTGCAACGGCGACCACTCCGTCGCTGAACGCCATCAGGCGATCAACCTCGCGGCTGGTGCTTATCGGATCAAGTCTGCGAGCCCACATCAAACATCCTCGAGCCGGTACCCGACCTTTAGCGAAACCTGGAAATGATCGACCGCCCCGTCCTTGACATAGCCGCGAATCTGGGTGATTTCGAACCAGTCGATGTGCTTCATCGTTTTACCGGCACGCTCGACCGCGGAGCTGACCGCTGATTCGATGCTGTCCGGGGAGGTGCCGACGACTTCGGCCATTTGGAATGTGCGATTTATCATGGTCGCGAACCTAACACCTAGGTGCGACCGGCCCAACGGGCGCACTGTGCGTATTGGCCTTACGGTAGGGACATGAGCAGATGGGCAATCCGTGGCTAAAGTCAAGGTGCCAGCACCCGAGGTCTTCACGATCACCGGTGCCCAGCGGCCCCTAAGCCAAGAGCAGACCGGTCGTACCCGCAAATACCTTATTTCGATGGGGATCCGCACCGCCTGTGTCCTGGCGGCAATCGTGGTCCCGGGCTGGCCTCGGTGGGTACTGATCGCCGGCGCGGTCGTGCTGCCCTACCTCGCGGTGGTGGTCGCGAATGCTGGCCGCGAAAACGACGAACCGGGGAAGTTGGGGGTCGCAGCTGCTGAACAGCCGGCCTTGCCGCGGGCCAACTCGACCCATACAGGCTCAACCCCATCAGGCTTTCCCCAATCGAACCCCGGACGCCGGCTGGTACCACCTGGGCAGCTCACCCAGTCGTAGGGTGACCACATGCTCGTCCTGCTTAAAACCCGCCGCTGGCTGGGTTTTACCGCCTTGGTCTTGGTGGCGATCGCGGCCTTTGGCGTCCTGAGTAACTGGCAGTGGCATCGCGCCGAGGCAAAGGCCGCCCAACGCGCCGCCTTGGAGTTGGCCGCGGCCGGTTCCCCAATCGAGTTGATCACGCTTGCGGATACAACCGCGGACTGGCAAAGCGTCGAAGCCGTTGGCACCTACGACCCCAATACCCAAGTGGTGGTGCGACAACGTCCACAAGAGGGGCGCAATGGTTTTTGGGTTCTGAACCAACTGGATCTGGCCGATGGCCGGGTGGCTTGGGTGGTACGTGGCTGGCTGCCGGCGAGCTCCTCGGCCACCACCTCCCCCGAGATCCCAGCGGCTCCCACCGGCGCAGTGTCCGTAATGGGCACGTGGCATCAATTCGAGAGAGTCGATGACGCGGCCAGAGTTGGTCTCCCGGCGCAAATGGTGGGTGCAGTAGACCCGGAAGTATTACCGGCGCCCGGTGACTTCAACGGCTATCTCAGGGTCAGTTCCTCGACCCCCCCAAGCCCTGGACTCACTGTCATTTCTCGACCGCAGATTGATGACAGCATGAATCTCTCCTACGCCGGGCAATGGCTGCTCTTTGCCGGCGTGGCCCTGGTCGGATGGTTTTTCTTCCTGCGGCGGGAGGCCAAGGAGGCACCGGTCTAGTCCGACACCGCCTGCTCCGCGAACTGCGCGTCATAAAGATCAAAATAGGCACCGCCGGCGGCAATCAGTTCATCATGGGTGCCTCGTTCGACAATTGTCCCATCCACAACAACGAGGATCTGGTTTGCACGCCGAATCGTTGAAAGCCGGTGGGCAATGACTATGGATGTCCGCCCGATCAGGGCTGAGTCAAGAGCAATTTGCACCGCCACCTCACTTTCACTATCGAGGTGAGCAGTTGCCTCATCCAAGATCACGACCCGTGGTGCCTTAAGTAACAACCGAGCTAGGGCGATGCGCTGCTTCTCCCCACCTGATAGCCGGTAGCCGCGATCACCGACAACCGTGTCGAAGCCGGCTGGTAGCGCGCCGATTAGCTCCGAGATCTGTGCGGCGCGACAGGCCTCCAGCATCTGGGCTTCGGTGGCGTCGGGTTTCGCATAGAGCAAATTGGCCCTGATCGTGTCGTGGAACAGGTGTGCATCCTGGGTGACCGTGCCGACCGCGTCGTGTAACGATTGCATGCGCAACTCCCGCACATCATCGCCCCCAACCAAAACTGCACCACCTGTCACGTCATACAGCCGGTTGACTAGGGCACTCACCGTCGTCTTGCCGGCACCTGACGGACCAACCAGGGCCGTTAAGGTTCCGGCTGGTACCTCGAAGGACACTCCCGACAAGACGTCGATCCCAGCCTCATTGGCATCCTCACGGGCAATTGACTCTAGTGAGGCGAGCGAAACCTGCGCGGCCAGTGGGTACTGAAACCAAACATCGTCGAACTTGACCGCTAGCGGGCCAGGGGCAACCGTCCGCGCATCGGGAGCCTCTTGAACAAGTGGTGGTAGGTCCAAAATCTCGAATACTCGCTCGAAGGACACCAGCGCCGCCATGACCTCAACTCGAACGTTCGACAAAGCCGTAAGCGGACCATAAAGCTGTGCCAGCAAGCCGACGAGCGCCAATAACGTCCCAAGGGTCAGCGCCCCACTGATAACCAGATTGCCCCCGAGGCCGTAGGTAATCGCCGTGGCCAGCGCGGCTACCAAGGTCAAGGCAGTAAAGAACCATCTGTTGGCCATTGCCATCTTCACGCCGATATCGCGAACCTGAATCGCGCGCGATGAGAAGTTCGCCGACTCATCCGCGGGGCGACCGAATAGCTTCACTAAGAGCGCCCCAGAAACATTGAATCGCTCGGACATTTGCACGCTCATGTCAGAATTCAATTGCATTGAATCGCGGGTCATCCCCTGCAGCCGTCGCCCCATCCATCGCGCCGGCAAGATGAAAAGCGGCACCAGCAGCAGTGAGACGATAGTTACCTGCCAAGACAGCACAAACATGGTGATCAAGACAATTACGAGTGAGATCAGGTTGCCGAGCACCCCACCGAGGGTTGAGGTAAATGCCTGCTGGGCGCCTATTACGTCACTGTTCAGACGGGAGATCAAGGCACCGGTTTGCGCGCGGGTGAAGAATGCCACCGACTGCTCCTGGACATGGGTGTACACCTCGGTCCGCAGGTCGTAGATCAGCCCTTCACCAATTCGCGATGAGAACCAGCGGGCAACCAACCCAAGTCCGGCATCCACAATGGCAATCACGGCGATCAGGATGGCCGTGACGGTGACCAGGCGCGAATCACCAACACTGATTCCTTGATCAATGATCCGGCGAAAAAGCAGGGGCTGGGCCACGCTGAGAAGGGAGGTGAGAACCAAGGTAAGTAGAAACAGGGTGACGAAAAGCCGGTATGGGTGCCCGTAACTAAGGATGCGCCGGATCAGTTCCCGATTCACCGTTTTTGCCTGAATGGACCGGTCGCGGGTCATCGAACGGTAGGTGATCCAGACGTTCTCCATCGACATGTCTAGCCCCTCATTGCGGCCCGTAGATCAGCTAGCCGCCTATTCTGCGCGATCCGCTCGGCCAATTGCTGGTCGGCGGGGTTATTGTCTTCGGCGGACCGCAGCAGTGATTTCAATTCGCGCACGGCGCCGGCCGGTGCAGTCAAGAGTGATTCGACCAAAGCATCCGTGCGCTCGGCCAACTGACCAAGGGGGGCTTGATAATTGGCGATCCCAATTCGTACTGCTTCCTCGGCATCGACAAATCGGCCGGTGGCACAGATCTCCAGGGCCCTTGAGTACCCGATTCGCCTGACGAGGCTTGAAGTGCCGGTTAGATCCGGAACCAAGCCCAATGAGATCTCGCGCATGGCGAATAGTGCGTTGTCCGCGGCAACAATCAGGTCACACGCCAGCGCTAATTGGAAACCGGCACCAATCGCGTGCCCTTGGACGGCTGCAACGGTCAGCACCGGGGTCTGCGACCACCAACTGAAAGCGGCTTGTGCCCCGCGAATGAAACCATCCACCTTCTCCTCGTCGTGATCTGCAAGAGTGAGTAGCGACTCCTCCCCCTCGATCCCCTCCACACTCAACATTCGGCGGTCTAGTCCGGCGGAGAAACTCACGCCTTCAGCGGCGAGCACCACGACTCGGACTTCATGGGTGACGAAATCCACGGCGGCTGCCAGTCGTCGCCACGTGGCCGGTGTCTGGGCATTGCGATTCCCGGCACTACTCAAAGTGACATGGAGCACCGACCCCTGGCGATCGATGCGCACTCCATCGATTTCAGCTGCAGCCGTAGACACCCAGCGCCTCCCAATCTTGCCGTTAGGCCAACTCAACCAAATCAACGTAGTCCGCGTTCCAGAGGTCTTCATCACCATCCGGCAAAATCAGCACCCGCTCGGGGTCCAGCGCCGCCACCGCTCCGGGATCATGTGAGACCAGGACTACCGCCCCCTCATAGGAGCGTAGAGCCTGCAGTACCTCTTCGCGGCTCGCTGGGTCGAGGTTGTTGGTGGGTTCATCCAAGAGCAGAACATTTGCCCCCGACACCACCAGGCACGCCAGCGCGAGTCGGGTCTTCTCGCCGCCAGAGAGCACCGAGGTCGGTTTGCGGACATCATCACCGGCGAACAGAAATGAACCCAGCACGGTGCGCTTGCGAGTGTCGTCCAAATCCGGCGCATTTCGATTCATCATCTCTAGAACGGTCGCGCTCGGGTCCAAGGTTTCATGTTCTTGCGCGTAGTAACCAACCACCGCGCCGTGCCCTGGCTCCACTACGCCGGTGTCGGGGAGGTCAACGCCACCCAAGATACGAAGTAGCGTTGTCTTGCCGGCCCCGTTCAGGCCGAGGATCACCACCCGTGACCCGCGGTCAATTGACAGGTCGATGTCGGTGAAGACCTCGAGTGATCCATAGGATCGCGATAGACCGGTTGCCGAGAGCGGCACCTTGCCACAGGGCTTTGGGGTCGGGAACCGCAATTTTGCGACTTTGTCGGACTTTCGGACTTCGTCCGCGCCAGCAAGCAATGTATCTGCGCGGCGGAGCATGTTTTGGGCCGCCTTCGCCTTGGAAGCCTTGGCCCGCATTCGCTCAGCCTGATTACGCAAGGTGTCGGCTTGCAGCTCTGCGTTACGTCGTTCGCGCTTGCGGCGGCGCTCATCTGTTTCGCGGGCGGTCAGATACGCCTTCCAGCCAAGGGTGTAGACATCGATCTCGCGTCGATTTGCATCCAGGTGCCAGACCCGGTTGACGGTACCCTCCAGCAGCGAGGCATCATGGCTAATGACGACGAAGCCGCCTTCGTAGTTAGCCAGGAACTTGTGCAACCAGCGCACCGAATCGGCATCTAGATGGTTCGTGGGCTCATCTAGCAGCAGGACATCGGCGCCGCTGAACAAGATGCGGGCCAACTCAACGCGCCTTCGCTGCCCACCGGATAACGTGCCTAGTGGCTGGTCAAGGATTCGCTCCTCGAGCCCTACTGATGCGGCGATGGCCGCGGCCTGCGATTGCACCGCATACCCGCCGAGCGCCTCGAACTCGGCCTCAGCGCGCCCGTATCGATTGATGATGCGATCACGCTCTTCGGCATCTTGGGTATCCATTTGCATGCTAGCCTCTTGCATGCGCCCCATGACACAACGCAGTCCGCGGGCTTCCAGGATGCGATCTCGGGCTAGTTCAGCCGGATCCCCAGAGCGCGGGTCTTGGGGTAGGTACCCGACCGTGCCGGTACAGGTGACCTGACCTTGGGCGGGCACCCTCTCACCCGCCAGCGCCTTGGTGAAAGTGGTTTTCCCCGCGCCATTTCGGCCGACTAAGCCGACTCGATCACCCTTGCCGACCCGGATCGAGACATTGCCGATCAGCAGTTGAGCACCGGCGCGCAACTCAACCCCGGTGGCAGTAATCATGACGCTGACAGTCTACGAGCAAATTCACCCTGCTAATTCACCGGGCAACTGCTCAGAGATTAAATCCCAAAGCCCGGAGCATGTCCTTGCCGTCATCGGTGATCTTATCGGGCCCCCATGGTGGCATCCAGACCCAGTTAATGGCGAAGTCAGTGACCACCGCAGAGAGCGCGGCCCGGGTTTGATCCTCGATCACATCAGTTAATGGACATGCGGCCGAGGTCAGAGTCATATTTACCGTTGCCACATTGCCATCATCCACGCTCACCCCGTAAACCAAGCCCAGGTCGACGACATTGATACCCAATTCGGGATCAACGACATCCTTCATGGCCTCGATGACATCATCTTCGGTTGCGATACTCATGGTGTCCTCACTCCTGGTCCGAACCTGGTTCCGACATCAATCCACCCTTGATCTCTGCATCCTGCAGAGCCATCCAAGGCAACAGCGCGCACTTGATGCGCGCTGGGTACTTTGCAACACCGACGAAGGCAATTGCATCACCAAGTACTTCCTCATCCGGATCCGCGTGCCCCTTGCTATGCATGAGATCAACGAAAGCCAGTCGGATGCCCTCGGCATCGGCAACCGGTCGGCCTTGCACCAATTCATAAAGCACGCTCGCGCTCGCCTGCGAAATGGAGCAGCCGGTACCTTCATATCCGATCAACAGGCCGCCATCCTCGGATGTCGCCACCTGCATGTCTATTTCGTCGCCGCAGGTTGGATTTACATGAAATGCAGTTCCAAGCGGCGACTCCATTAATCCACGTCCACGCGGATATTTGTAATGGTCAAGAATGATGTCCTGGTAGAGGGATTCAAGGCTCATGACGCCACCTTGAAGAAGCGCTGTGCTTCCACGATGCCCTCGACAAGTGCGTCGATATCATTTAGGTCGTTGTAGATATATGGTGAGATGCGGGTTGTCGCCGGGACCCCGAATCGCCGGCAGGTGGGCCATGCGCAATGATGGCCAACTCGTACGGCGATGCCCATATTGTCGAGCACTTGACCAACATCATGTGGATGGATTCCCGCAACCACAAATGAGATGGCACTGCCACGATCAACCGCCGCACGCGGGCCGATAATGCGCACCCCGGGAATCTTGCCGATCGCCATCAATGAGTAGGCGGTCAGCACCTGCTCATGGGCAGCCACCTGAGCCATTCCGAGGCGCTCGAGGTAATTGACCGCCGCGCCTAGACCAACCGCTTGCGCGACCATCGGCACCCCGGCCTCAAATTTCTGGGGCGCCGCGGCATAAGTGCTGCGCTCCATCTCGACCGTGGCAATCATGGATCCCCCGGTCAAGAAGGGTGGCATTGCGTCCAGAATCTCGGCTGTGCCATAAAGCAGACCGATACCGGTCGGGCCCAGCATTTTATGGCCGCTCCAGGCCACCAGGTCGGCACCAAGGGCGCTGACATCAACCGGCAGGTGCGGGATCGACTGACAGGCATCAACTACGCCGACCGCACCCACCGCATGCGCTTTCGCCATGATTTCGACCACCGGATTGATCGTGCCCAAGATATTTGACTGGTGGACCACACTTACCACCTTGGTGGAGGCGTCAATGATGCCGTCAAGACCAGCCAGCTCAAGTCGGCCATCATCGGTTAACGGCACCCATCTAAGGCTCGCTCCGGTCTTGGCGCAGACCTCCTGCCACGGTACCAAATTGGCGTGGTGCTCCATTTCAGTGACGACCACGCTGTCGCCCGGCTGCAACACGAATCTTGGGTCTACCGAGGTGCCCCACCGGGAAAGCGCGGTGGCATTAGCGAACGCGTATGCCGCGAGATTCAATGATTCGGTGGCATTCTTCGTGAAGACGATATTGGACGCGTCGGCGCCCACAAAACCAGCAACCTGAGCCCGCGCTAATTCATAAGCCTCGGTGGCTTCCTCAGCGAGTTGATGTGCTCCTCGATGTGCTGCTGCATTACTTGTCTCGTAGTAGGTGCGCTCAGCGTCCAGCACTTCAACCGGCTTCTGCGAGGTCGCCGCATTGTCCAAGTAGATTAGTGGCTTGTCATCGCGCACCCTGCGCTTAAGAATCGGAAAGTCCGACCTGATGCTTTCCACATCGATGCCAGTCACTTAGATCTACCTCTCCTCGGATTACGCAGATGCCGGGGCGAACTGCTCGTAGCCCTCTGATTCAAGTGCGTTTGCGAGGTCCGCGCCCCCACTTTTTACGATGCGGCCGTCGACGAACACGTGCACGAAATCCGGCTTGATGTACTGGAGGATCCGGGTGTAGTGCGTAATCAACAGCACCCCGGCAGCTGATTGCTCCCGGAAGGCATTTACGCCCTCGGCGACCGTCCGGAGCGCATCGACATCGAGGCCCGAATCCGTCTCATCGAGAACAGCGAACTTCGGATTCAGCAGCGAAAGCTGCAATATCTCATGGCGTTTCTTCTCACCACCAGAGAAGCCTTCATTTACGTTGCGCTCAGCAAATGCGGGATCCATCTGGAGCGCCACCATCGCACCCTTCATCTCCTTGACCCAAGTCCGTAATTTCGGAGCTTCGCCACGGATCGCAGTGACGGACGTCCGAAGGAAATTCGAGACCGAAACACCCGGTACTTCGACCGGATACTGCATTGCCAGGAACAACCCGGCCCGCGCCCGGGCATCCACGCTCATGCCCAAGACATCAACACCGTCAAGGGTGATTTGACCGGATGTGACCCGATACTTTGGATGCCCAGCGATGACATAGGCCAGGGTGGATTTACCCGAACCATTTGGTCCCATCACCGCATGCGTGGTTCTGCTTTCGATCGTTAAGGAAACTCCCTTAAGGATCTGGGTTTCACCTTCATCGGTGACGACACTGGCGTGTAGATCGGTAAGAACAAGTGATCCCATTGTGGTGCCTTTCTCCTTCGAACCTAGGGTGAAAACATTGGGGTAGTTGAAACCTCGATAACGGCTTCGTCTCCAGATCCGACGATCCGGGTCGCGTAGACGGGAACACTGGCGGTGGCCGGCAAGCTGAGCGGTTGGCCCGTGCGCAGATCAAATTGCGATCCATGTAGCCAGCACTCGATCATGCATCCTTCAAGTTCGCCCTCTGACAATGGCACATCGGCGTGTGAGCACTGGTCCTTGATCGCGAAAACACCTTCGCCATTAACCACCACTGCCACTGAAACACCGTTCACCCGAACATGCTTCGCACGTGCGGGGTCGACCTCGTCGAGGCGGCAAGCGGTTAGGTATTCACCATCCGCGGAGACCATTGCCGCTCACCTCCTCAGGCAACCCAAGGCGCCGGGAGATAATCTCCATCATCGAATCGCGCAGCTCCCCCTGATCCAACCGACCGAGGACTTCCGCAAAGAACCCACGCACTACTAATTGGCGGGCTTGCTGCTCTGGGATGCCACGGGATTGCAGGTAGAACAACTGCTCGTCATCAAAGCGACCGGTTGCACTGGCGTGCCCGGCCCCGACGATATCGCCGGTCTCAAGCTCTAGATTCGGCACCGAATCAGCGCGCGGACCTTCAGTCAGAAGTAGATTGCGATTCATCTCATAGGTATCGGTTCCGGTGGCGCCCCTGCGCACCAATACGTCACCAACCCACACCGTGCGCGCGCCTGGGCCCGCCAGCGCACCCTTATAGGTAACCCGGCTGGTGCAGTGTGGTTGCTCATGCTCCACGAATATCCGGTGTTCCAGATACTGCTCAGCATCGGCCAAGAACACCCCTAGCAGCTCTGCGCTACCGCCGGGGGCCCCATAGCTGACCGATGGCGAAATCCGCACCGCGCTACCACCGGTGGTCACCGCACAACCGATGAAGGTCGCATCCCGGCCGATGGTGGTGTGCCAGTGCGAGATGTGCACCGCCAAGGTGTCGCCCGCAACGACCGAGAGCATTGTCAATTTCGCCCCATCACCGACATTGACGACGATTGCCCCGCAAATATCTCGATCCAGATCATGGTCAATGACGATGACGGCTTCGCTGAAGGCACCGACATTTATCTCCACATGCTGATAGGCAGCCGCCGTCGAACCAATTAGCTTGACCGTTACTGGATCCACCAGGACTTGGCCCCGCGGAATCTCGATCACCACGGCCTGCTGCACCAGCGATCGGGCAATAGCCATCGGCCGGTCGGAAGGCAGCCAACTAGATCGTAGATCGGCTATATCGACATTGCGGACAAACTCGCTTTCGCCACCGGCAACAACCGACCCCGCACCCTCGATGGGGTGAAAGAATCTGCCAAATACGTCAAGTGGCGCGAATCGCCATTCAACTTCGCGCCCGGTGGGTACTGCAAAGACATCGGGATCGGGAGATGTTAGACGTGGCGCCAGATCAATCGGTGGTGCGAGCGTCACCCAACCGCCCCTTCCATTTGCATCTCTATCAGCCGATTGAGCTCGATCGCGTACTCCATCGGCAACTCCCGGGCGATCGGTTCAATGAACCCACGAACGATCATCGCCATGGCCTCGTCCTCGGTCATCCCCCGGGACATCAGATAGAAGAGTTGATCCGCGCTGATCTTCGACACGGTCGCCTCGTGGCCCATGGATACATCATCTTCACGGACGTCAACGTATGGGTACGTGTCGGATCTGGAAATATCGTCTACCAGAAGTGCATCGCACTTCACTGTGCTTCTGGCCCCGTGCGCGCCCTCCAGTATCTGGACCAAGCCGCGATAGGAAGTGCGGCCACCACCGCGAGCAACCGATTTCGAAACGATATTGGACGAGGTATTCGGCGCTACGTGGACCATCTTTGCCCCGGCATCTTGGTGCTGCTTCTCCCCCGCAAAAGCAATGGACAATGTCTCGCCCCTTGCGTACTCGCCGGTCAGCCAGACGGCCGGATATTTCATGGTCACCTTGGAACCGAGGTTTCCGTCAACCCATTCCATTGTTGCGCCCTCATGGGCCACCGCTCGCTTGGTGACGAGGTTGTAGACGTTGGTGGACCAGTTCTGAATCGTGGTGTAGCGGCATCGCGCACCCTTGCGCACGATAATTTCGACCACCGCGGAGTGCAGTGAGTCACTCGAGTAGATCGGCGCTGTACAGCCCTCGACATAGTGCACATAAGCACCCTCGTCAATGATCATCAAAGTACGTTCAAACTGGCCCATATTCTCCGTGTTGATTCGAAAGTAGGCCTGTAGCGGGATGTCGACCCTTACGTTTTTCGGGACATAGATGAACGACCCACCCGACCACACCGCAGTATTCAGGGCGGCGAACTTATTGTCACCGACCGGGATCACCGAACCGAAATACTCCTTGAAAACATCCTCGTGCTCGCGCAGCGCAGTATCGGTGTCAAGGAAAAGGACACCCTGCTCCTCCAGATCCTGTCGGATCTTGTGATACACAACTTCCGATTCGTACTGCGCGGCCACCCCCGCGACCAATCGTTGTTTTTCCGCCTCCGGGATTCCCAATTTGTCATAGGTGTTCTTGATATCCTCGGGCAGATCCTCCCAGCTCGTCGCCTGCTTTTCGGTCGAGCGAACGAAGTACTTGATATTGTCGAAATCAATCCCGCCAAGGTCTGATCCCCAACTCGGCATCGGTTTCTTCTCAAAAAGCCGCAGGCCCTTTAGCCGCAGTTGCAGCATCCACTCGGGCTCGTTCTTCAGGGCGCTGATATTACGGACGACATCCTCGTTGATCCCACGACGCGCACTGACGCCCGCATCATTACCGTCATGCCAGCCGAACTCATAACGCCCGAGCTCATCAATGGTGGCGGCCTGTTGTTCAGCCGAGGTACGCTCGGTGGAAGTCGTCATACCGATGCCTTTCGATCGTTTGCAGAAATGGCTTTGATGGGGATTGCTCTGATGGGGATTACCGTGGTGCACACGCCATCACCATGGGCCAAGGTGGCCAATCGCGTAACGTGGCGACCCAAGGCAGCACCCAGGGCCAAAGTCTCGGCATCGCAGAGCTCTGGGAATTCGGCTGCTGCATCCACCACCGGGCAGTTGTGTTGACATAGCTGCACGGTCACCCCGTGGTCGCCGATCTCCAACGAGGCGGCGTAGCCGGCCACGGACAAAACATTGGCGAGTTCCTCCGCGGTACCGGTGATGTCCTCCGACCGGGGCGGCAGTACGTCGGCGACCAGCTTTTGCGCCCGCTGCGTGGCGAAGGCGCGAACCCCGGCAGCCCCTTGGGTTTGCTGCACGAAGCGAAGAACCTCGGTGGCGAGGTCGTCATAGGTTTGGCTCAGTGCGGCCCGACCGGCGGCGGTGAGGCTAAAGACCTGGCTCGGCCGGCCCCGGCGCGGGGTGCGCGCCGGTCCGTAGGGCGCCCGATCCCCAGCAAGCACCAGACCGGCGTCCTGCAGGGCGGTCAACTGACGCCTGATGCCGGCCGAGGTCATGCCAAGGCGCTGCGCCAATTCGGTCGCGGTACTGGGCCCAGAGTCCAATAGTGAGTGCGCGAGCCGCTCGGCGGACTCTCCCGGGAATATCACAACGTTATTGTTGCGTAATTCGGCACGGGCTGCAACCCGGGGGTCCATATGATGCGGGCGTGACTACGCCAGCGCTCCGGGTGAGTGATCTCTGGGTCACCTACGGCACCACCCGGGCGGTCGCTGGCGTGAGCTTCACCGTTGCCGCTGGTCAGACAACCGCCTTGGTCGGCCCCAATGGGGCTGGCAAAACTTCGACGGTGGAGGTTTGCACAGGTCTGCGGTCGGCCACAGGTGGCCAGGTGGAGCTATTTGGCTACCCACCAAGTTCGCTGGCCGGGCGCACCCGGATCGGGGTCATGCTGCAAAACGGGGGCCTGTACCCGACGGCTCGGCCCCTTGAATGGCTGACCTACCTAGCTAAGTTGTACCCCGATCCCGCGGACCCGAGCACTTTGCTCAACAGCCTTGGGATTGACCCAAAAACCTCGGCCCCCACCCGCCGGCTGTCCGGGGGCGAGCAGCAGCGGGTCAAACTTGCCGCTGCACTGCTGCCTAAACCAGAACTGCTTTTCCTAGACGAACCTACCGCCGGCCTTGACCCCGCAGCGCGCCTGGATTTACTGGGTGCCCTGCGCCGCCTTGGTGCCGATGGCACCGGCATTGTCCTGACCACCCACGCTCTTGGTGATGTCGAGGAGGTTGCTGACGAGGTACTGGTTCTGGTTGGCGGTCACCTGGTGGCCAGCGGCCCGGTTGTCGACCTAATCGGGGCCGGTGGCTCGACCAGCTTTCGCGCTACCGCGGGGCTCGAGCTTGGCGCCCTCGCCGGTGCCCTTGGCAGCGGGTACCAGGTTCAAGAAAACCGGCCCGGTAACTATCTGGTAACCGGCCCCACCACCCCACAACTACTTGCCGACATCACCAACTGGTGTGCCGCCGCCGGGATCCAGGCTACTGAGATCCGAGCTGGCGGGCGCACCCTTGAGGACATCGTCGTCGAAGCCACCCGTAATGGGATTGCCGCTGGCGAAATAGCCGAGGCAGCCGACTCATGAGTACCTCTTGGGCGCGGGCGCGGGCGCACACCGGCTGGGAGCTGCGGCTGCTACTGCGAAATGGCGAGCAACTACTGCTTGTCTTCATCATCCCGATCGTGTTAGTCCTTGCCCTGGGCCTGACGACTTTCGTGCCCGGTGGGGTCGACGCGGCAATTCCAAAAGTCTTGACTATCTCCATCTTGGCCGGTTGTTTTACTTCCCTGGCCATCGCAACTGGATTCGAGCGCCGTTCGGGTGCACTGCGCTTCCTCGCAACTACCCCATTGACCCGGGCGAACCTGCTCACCGGCAAAGCCATCGCCACAGCCGTTGTGACTTTGCTCTCGGTGCTCGTGGTTTCGCTGCTCGGTATCGCACTTGGGTGGCGCCCAGCCGGCACCTGGCCGGTGGCGATTGGGATCGCCCTCCTTGGCTGCCTCACCTTTGCCGCATGGGGCCTATTCCTCGCCGGAACCTTGCGCGCCGAGGCCGTGCTCGCGGTGGCAAACGGTGTCTTCCTCGCGCTAATTCTCTTTGGCGGCATCATCATTGACCCGACGCAACTACCCGAGGCTCTGGCCACGGCCATTGCATTCTTACCCTCGGCGGCCTTGGCCCAGGGGCTAACACAGGCACTTGATCCGAACCCAGTTGGCACAGCGCAGTTACTTACGTCAGCTTTGGTGCTAAGCGCATGGACGCTCGCTGGCGCACTCCTGGCCCGAAGGTTCTTCCACTGGGAGTGAGTCCGGGTGGCGACGCCGAGGCGTCGTGTCTAGTGTGGGGTGCATGAGCAACGCACCGTCGACGGTGACTTCGGTGGCGGTTTCGGGCCGTTGCACCAAGGGCGCTCGGAGCATCTTCATTGCCAACCTCGTTGCCCAGTGCGCGATTATTGTTACCGGTGCGATCGTCCGGTTGACGGCATCGGGACTTGGTTGCCCAACCTGGCCCGAATGTGTTGAAGGTTCCTACCTGCCAACCGCCCGCCAGGAAGAGTCCTGGCATAAGTATGTTGAGTTCGGAAACCGCTTACTCACCTTCGCCTTGGTCATCTTGGCTGTCGCTGCGGTGATTGCCGCGATCATGGATCGGCGCCGACGTAGGGCAGCAGGGCTACCAGCGCGGCCAATTATTTTCGTACTGGCCTTGATCCCCATCATCGGCACCTTTGCCCAAGCCCTCCTAGGCGGGATTACCGTCCTGACCGGACTCAGCCCGCTGAGCGTCTCATCGCATTTCCTGGTGTCGATCTTGATCAGCGCCGGCTGCGTAGCACTCGTTGTGCGCTCCAATGACCTAGGTGATCAGCCAACTGTTTTTCTGGTCCGCCCCGAGTTACGGCTCCTGGTCTGGCTTATGGTCGGTGTGGCCTTCGTCGTGGTGCTTCTCGGCGTCATAGTCACCGGCAGCGGGCCCCATAGCGGGGATGCAGATAGTGAATCTCGATTTGGCTTTGATCCACGCACCGTCGCGTGGCTCCATGCTGACGTCGTGCTGTTGTTCTTGGGCCTGATTCTCGCCATGTTGCTCGCCGTCCGGCTAACTAAAGGTCCGGCTCGGTTGTTTAAGTTGACATTGGTCTTGCTCGCGATCAGCGTCGTTCAAGGCATCATCGGATATACCCAGTACTTTGCCGGGTTACCTGTCGTGCTGGTGACATTTCATGTGCTGGGCGCATCACTGGTCTGGGTAACCGTGTTATTCATGCCTGCCGCGATTCGAACCCGCGGCGGCGCGGTAATTGCGAATTGCGAAGCAGCAGAACTAGGAAACAAACGGGTCGATTGCAACAGCAAGGAAAAGCAGTGCCAAATAGGTGATCGAACCATGAAATAGTCGCATTGCGATCGGGAGCACATCACCTGATTGTGATCGCGCCGCTCGATAAAGCAACACGGTCTGACCCATGAACAACGCGCCCAGGACCACGGCGGCAATCGAATAGATCCAGCCCATCGGCGCCACCGGTATGAGCGCGAGCGAGAAGAGCACCATGATCACCCCGTAGACCACGATACTGGTGCTCACCGTGATGACCGGTTTCACAACGGGCAACATGGGCACACCAGCGCGCTCATAGTCTTCGCGGTGCTTCATGGCCAGTGGCCAGTAGTGCGGCGGCGTCCAGAAGAAAATGATCATAAACAGCAGTACCGGAGTCCAGGTCAATGAACCGGTGACCGCGGACCAGGCGATAAGAACCGGCATACACCCGGCCGCGCCACCCCAAACAATATTCTGCGAAGTCCGCCGCTTGAGTAAAATCGTGTAACCCACGACGTATAGCAAAATCGCGACAATCGCCAACACGGCGGAGATGAGATTGGCCAGCCAAAGCAAGGTAACCGCGCTGCCGACACTTAAGACGACACCTTGGATGTTCCCGGCTCGCACGCTGATGGTTCCCAGTGCTGCCGGCCGGTGTTCGGTTCGCTGCATCAGGGCATCAATGTCGCGGTCATAAACGCTATTGAAGGTATTCGCTGCGCCCGCGGCCAAGGTGCCACCGATCAGCACGGCAACCACCACTTTTAGGCTCGGCAGGCCCTGTGCTGCCAGGAACATAGTCGGGATCGCCGTGGTCAGCAGTAGTTCAACAATTCGGGGTTTTGTCAATGCCACGAAAGCCAGCACCTGCTGGCCGCGGGACAACCCCGCACTCGTTGGCGCCGACGTCATTTCCGACACAATACCGGAACACGAACCAGCCACTTAAAGTCCTTCGGTTGGGGGGGTTCCCCCGGGCAAGTCCGTCACTAGGCTAATGCCATGAGCGAAGCGTTGAACTGGGATGAAGTGGATGACGACGCGGTCCGGCATCTTCGGGCACTGGCAATGGACGCCGTCCAAAAAGTCGGTAATGGCCACCCGGGTACGGCAATGAGCCTGGCACCGGTGGCCTACCTGCTTTTCTCGCATGTTTTGCGTCATGATCCAAGTGCTGCAAATTGGCTGGGACGGGATCGATTCGTGCTCTCGGCCGGCCACTCCAGCTTGACCCTCTATTCGCAGTTGTTCCTGTCGGGCTATGGGCTGACGATGGCGGACCTGCGGGCATTTCGCACCTGGGGCTCACGCACCCCGGGCCACCCCGAGCATGGCCACACCACCGGTGTCGAGACCACCACCGGGCCACTCGGGCAGGGGCTGTCAACCGCCGTTGGCATGGCCATGGGAGCCCGATATGAGCGCGGGCTCTTTGATCCCGATGCGAAGCCCGGTACCAGCCCATTTGATCACCGGGTCTGGGTGATCGCATCCGATGGTGACCTTGAGGAAGGCATTACCTCCGAAGCCTCGTCCCTTGCGGGCACCCAAGGTCTCAGCAATCTAATCGTGATGTGGGATGACAACCATATTTCCATCGAAGGTGATACCGCCGTGGCTTTCACCGAGAACGTTTTGGAACGTTATGCCGCATACCACTGGGCAACACACGCGGTGGATCGAAATCCTGATGGTTCGGTCAACGTTTCGCAGTTGTACGAAGCGATGCAATCGGCGCTGGCTGAGAAATCACGCCCGACATTCATTCAGGTTCGCACGACCATCGGCTGGCCGGCGCCAAATGCCCAGAACACCGCGAAGTCGCACGGATCGGCCCTTGGTGCCGACGAGATCGCGGCCACCAAGGTCGTCCTTGGGCTAAACCCCGACGAGTCATTTGCCTTCCCTGATGATTTAGTCGCCAGCGTGCGGAAGCGGATTAATGCTCGAGCACTTGTCGCGCGGTCAAACTGGGATGCCAGTTACGAAGCGTGGCGTGCATCTGCACCCGACCGCGCCGCATTACTCGACCGCCTTCGTGCAGGTGAACTCCCCGCAGGCTTCGACGCGGCCTTTCCGAAATACGAGATTGGCACCTCGGTGGCAACCCGTAAGGCATCCGGCGAGGCCATCAATGCGGTTGCGGCGGTCATGCCAGAACTTTGGGGTGGGTCCGCCGACCTCGCCGAATCGAATAACACCACGATCGAAGGCGGGTTGAGCTTCCTGCCGGCCAATTCAAAATGCAAGGGCGCATCACCATATGGCCGCATCTTGCACTTTGGGATTCGAGAGCACGCGATGGGCGCCATTCTCAACGGCATCTCCCTTGACCGCTTGACCCGGGTTTTCGGCGGGACTTTCATGGTGTTCAGCGACTACATGCGAGGCGCGGTCCGCCTGTCGGCGCTTATGCAGACTGCCGTGACCTTCGTATGGACGCACGACTCAATCGGCTTAGGCGAGGACGGTCCAACACATCAGCCAATCGAGCAGCTGTGGTCCCTTCGCGCTATCCCGGGCCTATCGGTAGTTCGGCCCGCGGATGCCAATGAGACCGCTGCCGCCTGGCATGCAACTTTGTCCGCACATCGACCGGTGGGAATGATCTTGACCCGGCAAAACCTGCCCACCCTCGCGTCGGCTGAACTTGCCCGCACGGGTGTTGCCCGTGGTGGATACATAATCGCCGATCACCCTGCACCTTCGGTTTTGCTCATGGCAACCGGCTCCGAGGTGCAATTGGCAATGCAGGCACATTTAACTCTGGCAGCGGAAGGAATTTCCTCGCGCGTCATCTCGATGCCATGTCTGGAATGGTTTAATGAACAAGATCAGGCTTACCGTGACGGCGTCCTGCCGCCAGTTGTTCGGGCCCGGGTGGCGGTCGAAGCCGGGGCAACACTTGGCTGGTGGCGTTATGTCGGGGATCGCGGGAAAGTGATCGGCATTGATCACTTCGGGGCCAGTGCCGACCAAAGCGTGCTGTTTCACGAGTTCGGAATCACCGCTGAAGCAATCGTTGCCGCAGCAAAATCAAGTTTGGGAGCGTGATTAGATCCGATGGATCCCCTACTGGAGCTAACAGACATTGGTGTCTCGATCTGGCTGGATGATCTAGATCGACACCGCATCACCTCAGGTAACCTTGCCGGGCTCATCGAGAATAGTTGCGTACGCGGCGTCACTACTAACCCGGCGATATTCGACAAGGCAGTGTCATCGGGCGCCGAGGCCTATGCTTCCCAGATAGGTGAACTGGCCGCTCAAGGCATGGACGTCGACCAGGTGATCCGGCGATTGACAACCGATGACGTTCGCGCCGCCTGCGACCTTTTCACCGGCCTATGGCAGCAGTCTGCCGGGGTCGATGGCCGAGTATCCATTGAAGTAGACCCGCGCCTGGCGAATGACACGGCAGCCACCATCGTGCAGGCCGGGGAGCTCTGGCAGCAGGTGGCCCGGGCGAATGCCCTGATCAAGATTCCCGCGACCAAAGCCGGGCTACCTGCGATCACCGAGGCCATCGCAGCCGGTATCAGTGTCAATGTGACCTTGATCTTCTCAGTGGATCGCTACCGCGAGGTCATCGCCGCGTATGAGGAGGGCCTGGTTCGCGCACGGACAGCGGGCCACGATATCGCAACCATCCAATCCGTTGCCTCGTTCTTCGTGAGTCGAGTCGATGCTGCGGTTGACGCGCAACTGGCAGCCATTGGTACGCCAGCTGCCACAAAATTGCGAGGTGCGGCCGCCATCGCAAATGCTCGTCTGGCCTGGGTGGCGTATGAGGAGGCACTGGCAACTGGCAGGTGGGCCGAGTTGGCACAGGCCGGCGCGAACCCGCAACGGCCGTTATGGGCATCAACCGGCGTCAAGGACCCAAGCTACGACGACACTAGATACGTGGTTGACCTAGCAACCGCTGGCTGCGTTAATACTATGCCAGAGTCCACCTTGCAGGCTGTCGCGCAACATGGTCGGGTAGTAGGAGACACCGTGCGCGGCACCGGCGCTGCCGCCGCCGCAACTTGGCGCGACCTCGCAGGTGAAGGTATCGACCAAGGCGCTGTTTGCGACCAGCTGGAAGTCGAGGGGGTGCAGAAGTTCATCGACTCGTGGGAGCAACTCCGCAGCACCGTTCGAAACGCCATGTCGGGGAGCGCATGACGGTGGCCGCGGCCAACCCACTACGGGACCCACTTGACCACCGACTGCCACGGGTGGCTGGGCCCTGCGGCATGGTGCTGTTTGGCGTCACCGGAGATCTGGCCACCAAGAAGGTCATGCCGGCGATCTATGACCTAGCAAGTCGTGGCCTGCTCCCACCGGGATTTGCACTAGTTGGCTTCGCACGTCGGGATTGGGCGGATGAGGATTTCGCTCAAATCGTTCATGATGCAGTACGCCACCACTCAAGGACCCCCTTTCGCGAGGAGATCTGGCGCCAATTGGCTGAGGGCATTCGCTTTGTTGCCGGTGATTTAGCCGACCCTGCCGCGTATCGGGAGTTAAAGGCCACGGTTGCCGAATTGGATGAGTCCCGCGGCACTTTAGGAAACCACGCGTTCTACCTCTCGATTCCACCCGGCCTGTTCCCGGTCGTCTTAAGACACCTGAAGGAGTCCGGCCTTGCGGACAGCGGTCCGGGCACCTGGCGGCGCGTGGTCATCGAAAAGCCGTTCGGCCACGACTTGGCAAGTGCCACCGAACTGAATTCACTCGTCAGGGAAGTCTTCCCAACCGGATCCGTTTTTCGCATTGACCACTATCTTGGCAAAGAGACAGTGCAGAATATCCTGGCGGTGCGATTCGCTAATGCCATGTACGAGCCGCTTTGGAATTCAAATTACGTTGACAATGTGCAAATCACCATGGCTGAGGACATTGGGATCGCCGGGCGC
>SYJA01000073.1 GCA_005798555.1 Actinomycetota bacterium | reverse complement strand
GGAGCGAATCACCTCGGTTCGGGGTCGATCCATCACCTCAATGCAGGCCGTTTATGTCCCCGCTGATGACTACACGGACCCGGCGCCGGCCACCACCTTTGCCCATCTTGACGCCACCACGGAGCTATCCCGCAAGGTTTTCTCAAAGGGGATCTTCCCGGCGGTGGACCCGTTGGCATCTAGTTCTACGATTTTGGACCCGGCCATCGTGGGTGAGGAGCACTACCGTGTTGCCCAAGAGGTAATTAGAATCCTGCAGCGGTACAAGGACCTGCAGGACATCATCGCGATTCTCGGTATCGATGAGTTGTCCGAGGAGGACAAGCAACTGGTAAACAGGGCGCGACGCATTGAGCGCTTCCTCAGCCAGAACATGATGGCGGCTGAGCAGTTCACCGGTCAGCCTGGTTCCACCGTGCCACTCAAGGAGAATATTGAGGCCTTCGGCAAGCTCTGCAAGGGCGATTTCGACCATGTGCCGGAGCAAGCTTTCTTCTTGATCGGCGGCCTGGACGACCTAGCGAAGAAGGCCGCTAGTTACGGCGTCACCTTGTGATGCGAACTTGGCTGAGTCGAAGGGTGCGCTGAGATGGCAGAGCTGGATGTAACTATTGTCGCTGTCGAACGCAAAATCTGGTCCGGGAAGGCGACGTTTCTCTTCACCCGCACTACCTCCGGCGAAATCGGCATCCTCCCTCGCCATATTCCGCTGGTGGCCCGACTCGTCGACGATGCGATGGTGCGCGTTGAGCGCGAGGGCGAGGATGACCTGCGCATCGCGGTTGATGGGGGCTACCTGTCCGTCACCGAGGCTGGGGTGACCATTCTCGCGGAGTCGGCAGAATTTGAGTCGGAGATCAATGCAGACTCGGCACGGGCCGATGCATCCTCGGATGATCTGCGTACCGCGGCTCGCGGCCGGGCCCGGCTGCGCGCCCTCGGTCAAATCGATTGAAAACCTCTGCTGTCAGCGATTTGCTCCGGGCTGCCACAGGACATCGCCGCCGGCTTGCTTGTTGGCAAAGCGGGCGAGGATGAAGAGCAGATCACTTAGTCGGTTCACGTAGGTCGCGGTGAGGGGGTTCATGCCCCCGTGATAGGTGTCTAGTGCGGCCCAGATCGATCTCTCGGCGCGGCGCGTCACTGTGCGGGCCACATGCAATTGCGCGGCCGAGTTGGTGCCACCGGGCAGAATGAATGAACGCAAGGGCTCGAGTTGATCGTTGTACCGGTCGCAGGCCTGCTCTAGATAGTCGATATAGCCCGAGGTAACACGAAGTGGCTCGTGCACCGGGTTGTCGACCACTGGGGTGCACAGGTCAGCACCGACGTCAAAAAGGTCATTTTGGATGCGCAGGAGCAGCGCGCGAACCTCGGCCGAGACCTCAGTGGCGGCTAGGACCACACCGATGGTGCAATTTGCCTCATCGACATCGGCATAGGCCTTTAGGCGTGGGTCGTTCTTGCCGGTGCGACTCATGTCGCCCAATGAGGTTGTGCCGTCATCACCGGTACGCGTATAGATTTTGGTCAGATTAACCATTGGGGCTCCTTTGCTTGATCAGACCCTATGACACCTTCGGCGCTGGCGCTCGGGCGCTGGTGGCGATGCGTACGATGAGGAGGTGGAGGTTTTGAGCATCGTGGGCGGCCAGCGCCTGCACGGCTCCGTCCGGGTTACCGGCGCCAAAAACAGTGTCCTGAAGCTGATGGCGGCAGCGCTATTGGCCCAAGGCACCACCACCTTGACCGAGGTCCCCGATATCTTGGACGTCGAGATCATGGCTGAATTGCTCCGCCGGCTCGGGTGTGAGGTCGAGCATGACAGCGCTGGCCGATTAGTGCGCATTACTGTCCCAGAAGTCCTCGCTCACCGTGCCGATTACGATCTCGTGCGCCGGATGCGGGCATCCATCTGCGTGCTTGGTCCGCTACTTGCTAGGTGCGGTGCGGCCGACGTGGCGCTGCCCGGTGGCGACAATATTGGCTCACGAGGGCTGGACATGCATATCGCAGGTTTGCGTAAGCTGGGGGCCGAAGTCACCAACGAGCACGGTTACCTGATCGCTACGTCTGACCAGCGGCTAACGGGCGGCTCCATTTGGCTGGACTTCCCAAGCGTTGGCGCCACCGAGACTTTGGTGATGGCAGCGGTCACGGCTAATGGAGTCACGGTAATCGACAATGTCGCCCGCGAGCCGGAGATCGTCGATATCTGCCAGATGCTGATCGACATGGGCGCCTTGATCGACGGGGTTGGCACCTCAACTTTGACAATTGAAGGCGTTAGTCATCTTGAGCCAGTAGTGCACCGAACGGTAAGTGATCGAATTGTCGCCGGCACTTGGGCGGTAGCCGCGGCAATGACATTAGGCGACATCACGGTATTGAACTCAAATCCGGAGCATCTGCAAGTCGCCCTCGACAAACTACTTAGTGCGGGGGCCCAGATCAGCGCCGTCGAGGATGGCTTCCGAGTAGTAATGGCGGGCCGGCCGCTCGCCGTAGATGTCGTCACCTTGCCCTATCCGGGATTTCCGACGGACCTGCAACCGCAGTTCATCGCCTTGAACTCAATTGCCAGCGGTGCGGCTTTGGTAACCGAGAATCTATTCGAGTCCCGCTTTCGCTTCGTGCAAGAACTCGTCAGACTCGGAGCCGACGTTCGCACCGACGGCCACCATGCGCTCGTCCGCGGCCGCTTGCAGTTATCCGGCGCGCCGGTCGAGGCTACCGATATTCGCGCGGGTGCAGGTTTAGCGCTTGCCGGCTTGGTCGCAACCGGGTGCACCACCATTTATGGGGTCTCGCATATTGATCGCGGCTATGCTGAGTTCATCCCCGTGCTCAACGAATTGGGCGCGCAAGTTGAGCGAATCGAAGCCGAGTCGCTATTTACCTAATGCGGGCCAATTCGCGCTTTGCCTTCGCCACGTCTTCTGGCCAGACCATCAACCTGGGCCCCTCGCTGGTCTGGGCTAGATTCGCGCGCAGCCCGGCCGCCACCAACTCGCGGCGCCAGATTTCACCTTCGATGTAGGTGCTCGGCGTAGCGATGGCCACCAGGATCCCGTAGTCGGCCGGCTTCCCGGGCCGGGGCCGGGCGGCGACCACCGAGGTGCCACGGCCAAATGCCCAACGCAGGATGAAAATGAGCAACACGAGGCCCAGTAGGGCAAATATTGGGCCGAAGGCAAAGGAGTAGGCGTTCCAAGCGGGCACCGTCCAAGTCTCGGGCAGGGGTGAAGTTCCCGCATCTCGGACCCACGGCGGGGTCTCGCTACCCTTAGGGGGTGTCAGAAGCCACGGATCCATCTCGAGCCAAGGACAAGCCGTGGTTGATCCGGACCTATGCCGGCCACTCCTCCCCGAGCGAGTCCAATGCCTTATACCGGCGCAACCTCGCCAAGGGGCAGACCGGGCTGTCGGTAGCCTTTGATCTACCCACCCAGACCGGTTACGACCCCGATTCGCCCATGGCTCTGGGTGAGGTTGGCAAGGTGGGGGTGCCGATTGCCCACCTAGGCAATATGCGGGCACTGCTCGAGGCAATTCCGCTGGACAAGATGAATACCTCGATGACGATCAACGCCACCGCAATGTGGATGCTGGCCTTGTATGTGGTGGCCGCCGAGGATGCGGGGATCCCCGCCAATCAATTGCAGGGTACTACCCAAAACGACATCATCAAGGAGTATCTCTCGCGCGGCACCTATATCTTCCCGCCCGAGCCCTCACTGCGTTTGATCACCGACATGGTCACCTACACGGTGCAGAACATTCCGAGATGGAATCCCATAAACATCTGCAGCTATCACCTGCAAGAGGCTGGCGCCACTCCCGTGCAGGAGATCGCCTACGCAATGAGCACTGCCATTGCGGTGCTTGATGCGGTCCGCGACAGCGGACAGGTGGCTCCCGCTGACTTCTGCGATGTTGTTGCGCGCATGTCTTTCTTTGTTAATGCTGGGGTTCGCTTTGTCGAGGAAATGTGCAAGATGCGGGCTTTCGCAAGGATGTGGGATCGCATTACCCTGACCAGGTACGGCGTCCAAGATCCGGAGCAGCGCAGGTTCAGGTACGGGGTGCAGGTTAACTCACTCGGCTTGACCGAGGCGCAACCGGAGAACAACGTGCAGCGAATAGTTCTTGAGATGCTGGCCGTCACGTTGTCAAAAGATGCTCGGGCCCGGGCCATTCAGCTACCAACGTGGAATGAGGCTCTGGGCTTGCCCCGGCCGTGGGATCAGCAGTGGTCACTTCGCATTCAACAGGTTCTGGCATTTGAGAGTGATCTTCTGGAGTACGGGGACCTCTTCACCGGATCGGTAGTCGTTGAAGGGCTAGTCGACGAGATGATTGCCAACGCCACCATTGAGCTGGACTACGTGCTCGATCTGGGTGGCGCCGTCGCGGCGGTCCAGAGCGGTTACATGAAGCAGCAGATGGTGCAGGCTCACTCCGAGCGTCGTGCGCGCATTGAATCCGGCGCTCAGATCGTTGTTGGTGTTAATGCCTTCCAGGAAAGCGAAGCCAACCCGTTACTTGCCGATCTTGATGCTGCGGTGCTCGTCGTAGACCCCGAGGTTGAAGCACAGGCAATCGCAGACCTGCAACTGTGGCGAGCCGGGCGTGACGAAGCGAAGGTAATGACGGTTCTAGCCACGCTTCAGGACCAGGCCAAAACTGAAGTGAACTTAATGGCGGCGACGATCGAGTGTGTCCGTGCCGGGGTTACCACCGGCGAGTGGACTTCCACCCTGCGCGAAGTTTTTGGTGAATACCGGGCCCCAACTGGTATCGGTGGCGTGGTCGGTGCATCCAGCACTGATTTGGATGAGGTACGTCGCGCGGTGGCAATGACCTCGGCCGAATGCGGATCCCCACTTCGTTTACTCGTGGGCAAGCCGGGCTTGGACGGGCACTCAAATGGTGCTGAGCAAATCGCTGTCCGGGCTCGGGATGCGGGGTTCGAAGTCATCTACCAGGGCATCAGGTTGACCCCGGAGCAGATCGTTGCGGCGGCGGTGGCCGAAGATGTTGATGTCGTGGGCTTATCCATTCTCTCCGGCTCCCATCGCGCCTTGGTGCCGGCAGTTGTTGAGGGACTGCGTGCCCGGGGCCTATTTGATGTGCCGGTAGTGGTCGGTGGCATCATTCCGGACGCTGATGCCACCTGGCTGCGGGAGCAAGGAGTGGCCGCGGTATTTACTCCCAAGGATTACGACGCAACCGTCATCATGCGAAACATTGTTGACACGGTCCGTGCCGCAAAGTCACTGTTGCCGTTGCCTAGTCCGTGCGGATAGTTATTGCCCGCTGCACCGTCAACTATGTCGGTCGATTGCGGGCCTACCTGCCGGCGGCGGATCGGGTGATAATGGTCAAGGGCGATGGTTCGGTTCTGATTCATTCCGATGGTGGCTCTTATAAACCGCTGAACTGGATGGGTCCGCCGTGCAGCACCCGGATTGAACCGGTGGTGGGTCCGGGAAATACCGACAGTATCTGGGTGGTCGAGAACAAGGCAGGTGAGCAATTGCAGATCACCGTTCACGAAATCTACCTGGACACCGAGCATGATCTCGGTGTCGATCCGGGCTTGCAAAAGGACGGGGTTGAGGCCCAGTTGCAGGCCCTACTGGCGACCCACGTGGGCGTGCTCGGCCCCGATTGGACCTTGATCCGCCGGGAGTACCCCACGGCCATCGGGCCCGTGGATCTGCTCTGTCGAGACGGGGCTGGGGTCACGATGGCGGTCGAGATCAAGCGACGCGGAGATATTGACGGGGTAGAGCAGTTGACCCGGTATTTGGCCCTGTTGAACCGTGACCCCATGCTGGCGCCGGTGCATGGGGTATTTGCCGCCCAGGAGATCAAACCGCAGGCCCGGACGCTGGCGGAGGACCGCGGGATCAGATGCGTGGTCTTGGATTACGAGGGGCTTTTGGGCACCGCAGATCCAAGTCTTCGACTGTTCTGACCAACTGACACAATCCACCCATGACCGACTCCTCGAGCCCAACCACTATCAATTCGATCACCAAGGTCGGAGTAATCGGACTTGGCACCATGGGGGTGGGTATCACCGAGGTTATCGCCCGCAGCGGGTCGCGGGTCTGGGCCGTTGAGATCTCCGATGCAGAACTCGCCCGCGGGGTTAAGAACGTCGAAGGGTCCACTAGCCGGGCGGTTGCCAGGGGCAAGTTGTCCGAGGAGGAGCGCACCGCACTCCTTGGGCGGATAACTTTCACCACTAGCTTGGCTGACCTGACCGATGTTGATTTAGTTGTCGAAGCCGTACCGGAGAGTATGGAGATCAAGAGCGCATTATTTGCCGCCCTTGATGAGATCACCCCGGCCCACACTATTTTGGCAAGCAATACCTCCTCACTTTCGGTCACCGAAATCTCAGTTGCCACCGGGCGTCCTTCCCAGGTGGTGGGGTTGCATTTCTTTAACCCGGCACCGGTGCAGGCCTTCGTTGAGATTGTCCGCACCGTGGTTTCATCCCCTGAGGTTGTCGATGCGGTCGCCGAATTCGCCCGGGGGCTGGGCAAGGAACCGGTTGTAGTTGGCGACAAGGCGGGTTTCATCGCCAATGCGCTGCTATTTGGGTATCTGAATCATGCGGTGAAAATGTATGAGCAGAAGTATGCGACGCGCGAAGATATTGATGCTGCGATGCGCCTTGGCTGCGGCCTGCCGATGGGTCCGCTCGCACTCCTTGACCTGATCGGCCTAGACACCGCCTACGAGATCCTCGACACGATGTATAAGGAAGGTCGCGACCGGCTGCATGCGCCTTCGCCGATCCTGAAGCAGATGGTCACCGCCGGGCTGCGCGGCCGCAAATCTGGGCGCGGTTTCTACACCTACGAGGCCCCGCACTCACCCGTTGTGGTGGCAGATGGGCACACACCCGCTCCCACGATGGAGGGCGGTGCGACCCGCACGGTGAACTCAGTTGGGGTCATTGGCAGCGGCACGATGGCCACTGGTATCGCTGAGGTCTTCGCCAAGGCCGGAATCGATGTCATCTACATCACCCGGTCCGAGGAGAAAGTCAAATCGGTGCGCGGAGCGATCGAGAAGTCCTTGGAGAAGGGGGTGCAGCGCGGCAAGCTGGACGCTGCGGGGCGCGATGTCGCGCTTGCCCACCTGACGGGGTCAACGAAACTCGATGATCTTGCCAAAGTTGATCTAGTTGTCGAAGCGGTGGTTGAAGAGTTACCCGTGAAAGTGGCACTTTTTGAAAATCTTGACGAAATCTGCAAGACGGGTGCGATCCTTGCTACGACAACTTCGAGCCTGCCGGTGGTTGAGATGGCCGCTGCCACCTCGCGGCCGCAGGATGTCATTGGCCTGCACTTCTTCAACCCCGCTCCGGTCATGGAGCTGGTCGAGGTTGTCAGTACCGTCGCAACCGCCGACGAGGTAATCGCGACCTCGCGTGAGCTATGCCTGCGCGTTGGCAAGCACCCGGTTATCTGTGCCGACCGTGCCGGCTTCATCGTCAACGCACTGCTCTTCCCCTATCTCAATGATGCCATCCGCATGCTGGAGATGAACTACGCCGATGCCGACGACATTGACCTCGCCATGAAACGCGGCTGTGGGTACCCGATGGGGCCATTCGAACTCCTTGATGTGGTTGGCCTTGATGTCTCACTCGCCATCCAGCAGACCCTTTACCGCGAATTTCGCGAACGCGGGTTCGCCCCGGCGCCGCGACTTGAGCACCTGGTGACCGCTGGCTACCTGGGTCGTAAGACCGGTCGCGGGTTCCGGGTCTACTCCTAGGTTTGGCTGGCTGCCATGGGGCGCAAACACCACCGGAAACCGGGTGCATCTGGCGCGGAGCGCGGGCCCGGAGGCCTAGGGGCAAGACGTGTCGAAGACTACGACGGCGAGGATTGGGTAGTGCAGTCCATCACCGGCTCGAGTTCGACCAAAACCTACCGGTGCCCAGGGTGCGACCAAGAAATCCGACCGGCGACACCACATGTGGTGGTTTACCCGGCCGATGGCCTTGGTGGTGTCGAGTCGAGGCGCCATTGGCACACTGCATGCTGGAGTTCGCGCCACAACCGCGGGCCGCGCACCATGCGGTCATCAGGCGGGCCTCGTTACTGACGTGACCACCTCAAATATCGTCGCGAATTCAGTGCTGCCGGCGCTGCGAATACCACTAACGCTGACGACCTCGGACGGATTAAGACTTGTTGGTGAGTTAGCAATGCCCGAGAGCAATACGCCGTTGGCCTCGATCATCTGCGTGCATCCGCTACCTACGCACGGCGGGATGATGGATAGCCACGTGCTGCGCAAGATGGCTTGGCGATTGCCGGCCCTCGCCGATGTTGTGGTGCTGCGATTCAACACCCGAGGAACCCAAAGTGCAGCTGGGCAAAGCGAGGGTGAATTCGACAGCGGGCGCGGTGAGGGTTTGGATCTATTAGCTGCCATCGGCGTGATCGAGGCCCGGTCACTTCCCGCCCCGTGGCTGGTGGGTTGGTCATTTGGTACCGATGTGATTTTGCGGCATGGCAGTGTGGATCCGGTGCGCGGAGCAATTTTGCTGTCGCCACCGCTGCGCTTTGCTACCGATGCGGATCTGGCTGGCTGGTCGGATTCTGGTCGGGCTTTGACCTGCGTCGTGCCTGAATTTGATGACTATCTAAAGCCGGATGCTGCCAGGGCAAGGTTCGCGGTAATTTCGCAGGCCGAAGTTATCGCGGTCGCTGGCGCCAAGCACCTTTGGGTGGGGGAGACAAATGTGCGTGCCGCAATGGATGAGATCGTCAAGCGGGTCGCGCCTGCGGCTTGGCCACTGCCGCACCGCTGGGGCGGTCCGATGGAACGCTGGAGTGATCTATGAGCAGACCAACGGTGGTGTTATTGCATGCGTTTCCGTTCGATGCCCGGCTATGGGCACCGCAAGTGGAGGTACTTGCTGCCGCTGGCTGGCAGGTGCACGTACCTAATCTGCCAGGCTCTGGTGGTACCGAGTTGTTGCTCGGGGCTCCCAGTATTGACTCGGTAGCTGATGCGATTCTTGCGGACTTGGATCACCGCGGGATCGACCGTGCAGTACTCGGCGGGATCTCACTTGGTGGATACGTTGCTATGGCGATGTTGCGCAAACGTCCTGAAATATTTGCAGCGGCAATCTGTTGCGACACCAAAGCCAGTGCCGACACTGAGTTAGCCCGTGAAAATAGGTTGCGGATGGCCAAGGCCGTCACCGATAGCCCGCAGGAGTGTGGTCGGATTTTGCAGCAGTCCATGCTAACCGGGCTGCTCGGGCAGGTAACGCGTGACACCCGCCCGGAGGTAGTTGAGCAAGTCGCTGGCTGGCTTACTGACGCTGACCCGCGAACAGTTGCGTGGTATCAGCAGGCGATGGCCGATCGGGCAGGCTCACTCGAGGTACTTGGCGCACTTGATATCCCGGTGCTCGTCCTGTGGGGTGCCGAAGACACATTGAGTCCAGAAACCGACCAGATGGCGATGTTGCAAGTCCTGCGCCGCGGGCAGGAAGTGAAAATCTCCGGGGCCGGCCACCTGAGTATTGTGGAGAAGACAGCCGATACATCGCTGGCGATCACGGATTTCGTCGCAGCGGTCTTCTGGTCCGGCTAGGAGCGTCGCTGTCTTGTCGGTCACCGGGGATTGTTTAGCGTTTCACTCTTGTCTTTTGGTGGTTTCCGTGTTCTGCTTGCTGTTGTGGCGGCAACCGGCTAGCCATTGAGAATGGAGTTCACATGTCGAAGAGTGAAGTTAGTGCCCCGGTTAGTTCGGTCGCCAGTGATCGGTTGGCACTTGGTGTGAGGTTCCCCAGAGAAAGTAGACATCTATCGGGCTCAGCCGTCAGGCTGTGCGAGAGGATGTTGTTATGTCTAATGATCGTCGGAAGTTCTCGACTGAATATAAAGTTCAAGCGGCTCACCGCGTGATCGATTCTGGTCGTAGTGTGGTCGAGGTTGCCAATGAGTTGCATTTGGTGGAGCAGTCCCTTGGCAGGTGGGTCCGTG
>SYJA01000012.1 GCA_005798555.1 Actinomycetota bacterium | reverse complement strand
GTCCAATGGCCAATGGCGGTGGGCCGCAGGATACCGGCCCAAGCGTTCGGGCCACTTGGCTGCATTTCAACTCTTGAGTGAAAGGTGCCGTCAGGTCGGTGGAGAACCGCTGCGACCCCAATTACGCCAGGGCCCTCGCGAAAGCAGGTAGCGCGAACCCGCACGGCCTCGTCAACCACCGCCGCCGCCGGCCGCCGGCCGCTTAATACTGCCGGGTTGACTTCAGTGATGGCCAAACGCCCCGCCAACAGCGGTGGTACGCCAAGAAGTGCGCTTGGGTCTTTCGACGCAGCAGCCATAGTGGTTTAAGAGTACCCGTGCATAAAGACGTAACAATTGCCATCGTGGCAATCCCGGCCTTTTCGATCAACTTTGAGCGCCGGGCCCGCTGGCCGGAAGTCCACGATCTGACCGCCCCTACGACAACCGACCCCAAGCCAAGGGTGGTCTGGGGTCGGCACTTCAAAAACAACGGTAGTTGAACACCTCATCTAGCGGTAGGGAACGTCGTTACTCTTCGCTACCCTCTACCACCCGCACTCGGGCGCACTCAACCAACACCAAGAACCAACCGATCTCACGCAACCGAACCAACAGGGACCGCAATATTCGAATTTGGCACAACACTCTCCTCGTCTGGGGCTGTTGAATGTCTTTAAACTCAGTAACACGGTTCCGGGGTGAGCGCACGGAAGGAATCGTTGTTGTTCAAGAGTTAGGGGGGAAACACCAGCCATTCCCAAAAGTATTGGCTTGGCGAACCCTGCACCGACAGAACCAGGTACGTCATTTCACGCAATTTTCACCCGTCATTCGCACCCCGGATGGCCTTGGTAGGGCTTGGCATGTAAGCGTTTGGATACCTACTAGGTTGGGCGCCATGAAAGCCATTCGTCGGTTTAGTGTTCGTGCTGTTCTGCCAGGGTCACTGGCCCCCCTCGAGCCATTGGCGCACAACCTGCGCTGGTCTTGGAGCGCGGCGACTCGCGACCTATTTGCCGCCATCGATGCCGACCTTTGGGCTGCCTGCGGCCATGACCCGGTTCGGCTACTTGGTGAGGTATCGGCCGGGCGGTTGTCCGAGTTGGACGCAGACCAGGGTTTTGTGGGCTGGGTGCGCGAACGGGCTGATGATCTAGCCCACTACTTGACCGCGGACCGCTGGTTTCAGACCCTAGGTGCCGACGCGCCCGCGGGCATTGCGTACTTTTCACCGGAGTACGGCATTACTTCAGCGCTCCCGCAATATTCCGGGGGCCTGGGTATTTTGGCCGGCGATCACCTGAAGGCGGCAAGTGACCTCGGGGTGCCGCTCATTGCACTGGGCCTGTTCTACCGAGCCGGATACTTTCGGCAGTCACTGTCCAGCGATGGCTGGCAGCAGGAGCAATACCCGGTTTGTGATCCAGACGGCAGTCCGGTTTCACTTCTACGGGAAGCAGATGGCTCCTCCACCAAAGTCAGCGTCGGTCTGCCTGGCGGCCGAAAGATTTGGGCACGGATCTGGATCGCGCAGGTTGGCCGGGTGCCGCTGCTCATGCTTGATTCTGATGTAGAGGAAAACGGTCCGGCGGAGCGCGAGGTTACCGACCGCCTCTACGGTGGTGGTGGTGAGCACCGACTGCAGCAGGAGATGCTGCTCGGTATCGGCGGTGTCCGAGCCCTTCGGGCATACTGCCGAATCACCGGCCGCGTCGCGCCTGAGGTGTTTCACACCAATGAAGGCCATGCGGGGTTCTTGGGCTTTGAGCGGATTCGCGAATTGCTGGCAGCAGGATCCAACCTGGGCTTTGATCAAGCACTTGAAGTCGTGCGCGCGGGTACGGTATTCACCACGCACACTCCAGTGCCCGCGGGCATTGACAGGTTTCCGCGGGATCTAGTTGCGCAGTATCTGGGCGGGGAGAACGGCGAGCCGGGTCTACCCGTTGATCGCATCTTGGCACTGGGGGCCGAGACCTTTCCTGGAGGCGATCCGTCTGTCTTCAATATGGCGGTCATGGGGCTACGCCTCGGGCAGCGTGCGAATGGGGTCAGTTTGCTGCACGGTCAGGTCTCCCGCGAGATGTTTTCCGGGCTATGGCCAGGATTTGATGGTGATGACGTCCCCATCACATCCATCACCAACGGAGTGCATGCACCCACCTGGGTGGCCCGCGAGATTCTGGAGCTAGCGGCTGGCTCGGTCGGCTTAGACCAAGCCGATGAAGCCGTCGCCTGGGAAGTAATTGCCAAAACAAATGACGAGCACTTGTGGGCCATAAAGCGGAACTTGCGGGAGCAACTCATCTTAATGGCCCGTGAAAGATTGCGGATATCCTGGCTGGGTCGCGGTGCCAGTGATCTGGAATTGAATTGGATTGATGGCGTGCTCGATCCAGATGTGCTGACGATTGGGTTCGCGCGCCGGGTGCCGTCCTATAAGCGGTTGACGCTGATGCTTCGTGATCCCGAGAGGTTGCGAACCTTGCTGCTGGATGCGAACCACCCAATCCAATTGGTGATAGCCGGTAAGTCGCATCCGGCCGATGACGGCGGCAAGAAATTAATCCAGCAAATGGTGAGATTCGCGGACGAAGCCGACGTGCGTCACCGCATTGCCTTCCTGCCGGACTACGACATCGGGATGGCTACCTTGCTGTACCCGGGGTGCGATGTCTGGCTGAACAACCCAATTAGGCCTCTTGAGGCGAGTGGCACCTCCGGAATGAAGGCGGCACTAAATGGCGCCCTGAATCTATCGATTCTTGATGGGTGGTGGGACGAGTGGTTCGACGGCCAGAACGGTTGGGCTATTCCCACCGCGAAGGGAATCGACGACGCTAATCGCCGCGACGATATTGAAGCTGCGGCACTTTATGACCTAATTGAGCAATCAGTTGCTGCGACTTTCTACGATCGCGATGACCACGGAATTCCGCGTACCTGGATTTCCATGGTGCGCCATACGCTGGGTACCTTGGGGCCGAAAGTGCTGGCCAGCCGCATGGTGCGCGAGTATGTCCGCCGTCTTTACGCTCCGGCTGCGCTCTCGGCTCGGGCCATGCAAATTGATGACTACGCCCTCGCTATCGATGTCTCCGCATGGAAATCCCATGTTCGCGATATTTGGCCACAGCTTCGAGTTGAGCATGTCGAGTCGCATGGGGTTGGTGACGCAGTGTTACTCGGCACCCCAATCACGGTTCGTGCCTACGTATCCTTGGCGGATTTGAACACCGATGACGTTGTTGTACAGGTCGTCTACGGACGAGTCGACGCCGACGATCGGATCGTGCAGCCGGGGCATGCGGTGCTTGCTCCGATTGAGCAGTATGAGGGCAACCGCTGGCAGTATCAGATCACCATGACGCTGGATCAAAACGGTCCATTTGGGTACACCGTCCGGATATTGCCGGCTCATTTTGGTCTGGCCTGCCATGAGGAGCTTGGCCTGCAGGTGATAGCTCAGGGTATTTCGGTCGGCCCAGATGATCCCGAGAGTCCGCACCTGGGGAGTTAGCCCACTACTTCGAAGACGAGCATGCTGTGCGCCGCCAACTTGATTTCACTGCCCGCCGTTGCCGAATCTGTCGATTTCGAGGC
>SYJA01000072.1 GCA_005798555.1 Actinomycetota bacterium | reverse complement strand
TTGTCTTTTGGTGGTTTCCGTGTTCTACTTGCTGTTGTGGCGGCAACCGGCTAGCCCTTGAGAATGGAGTTCACATGTCGAAGAGTGAGGTTAGTGCCCCGGTTAGTTCGGTGGCCAGTGATCGGTTGGCACTTGGTGTTGGTTGGGTGCGCCCGGGTGTGGCCGGTATCGGCGGCACCCTAAACCCCTCTTTGGTTGGGTTGTGTGTGTGGCCGGTATCGGCGGCACCCTAAACCCCTCTTCGGTTATTAGCTTCCCTTATTGTTTTGAGGGTAATGAAGAGTAGCACGCTGTCACCCCGCTAGGTGGGGTGTTTAAACCTTGTTGCTGGCCCCTGACCGCTGTCGGCCCGGGGCCAGTTGGTTTGTTTTGTGTAGTTATCCACAGCTAGCTTAATTGGCGGTTGTTGAAAGTTGTGTTTTAGATTTACCTTCTTGGTATCAGGTCCCCCGCCTGGGCGTGGAGGTCATTGACCTTCGCTCGCTTTAGGTCTTGCCGCATGGTGCGGCATCGGGTTCGGGGGTCACATGGATGCCGGTCTTTCGGCCATCGCGCATGTTGAGGCGCAAGTGCGCTCGGCGATCCGCTGCCGGGGTATTGATCCGATGCGCGAACCTGAGGTTGTTCACGAAGTCATCGCTGAGTGCATCGGCGATTTGCTCGCTACTGATTCCTCATCGCAGTTGCACTCACTTGCCGATCTTGGAGTAGTTGCGCAAGAAGTCCATCATGCGGTAGCTGGGTTCGGACCACTGCAGCAGTTCTTTGACGACCCAGCAGTTGAAGAGTTGTGGATCAATGAACCGGGCCGAGTTTTCATCGCTCGCGAGGGTCGCAGTGAACTTACGACGGTGGTTTTAACCGATAGTGATGTTCGTGATCTGGTCGAGCGCATGCTTCGGGCTTCGGGGCGCCGACTTGACCTAAGTAATCCATTTGTTGATGCCATGTTGCCGGACGGCAGCCGGTTGCATGTTGTGATCCCGGATATCACCCGTGCCCACTGGGCAATAAACGTTAGACGATTTGTCGTTGCGGCACGTCATGTGCACGACTTGGTGGCCAAAGGCACTTTGAATATCCAAGCCGCTGATTTCCTGGAAGCAGCAGTTATCAGTGGACTCAACATTTTGGTTGCCGGGGGCACGCAAGCTGGCAAGACAACTTTCCTCAACGCACTCTTAGGTTGCCTACCAAGCAGCGAACGAATCGTGTCCTGCGAAGAAGTCTTTGAGATCAAATTATCGCACCCGGATTGGGTGCCCATGCAAACCCGTGATGCCAGCCTCGAGGGCACCGGTGAGGTTCCGCTGCGTCGTTTGGTGCGTGAGGCCCTGCGAATGCGTCCTACCCGGTTGGTAGTTGGCGAGGTTCGGCAAGCCGAGGCATTGGATCTGTTGGTTGCCATGAATAGCGGGATGCCATCGATGGCGACCTTGCACGCCAATAGCGGTCGTGAGGCAATAACCAAGTTATGCACTCTGCCGCTGCTTGCGGGCCAAAACATCTCCGGTGATTTCGTCGTGCCAACGGTGGCCGGTTGCGTTGACATCGTGGTCCACTTGGCAACCGATCATGAGGGTGCACGTCGGGTTCGAGAAATCATCGCCTTACCTGGTCGGGTGGAGAACGGGGTTGTCGAGATCGCGGACATCTTCGTTGATCGCGGCACCGGGCTGCAGCGGGCAAGCGGCCACCCACCGCATCCGGAGCGCTTTGCGCGCCGCGGCTTCGATCTAACCTCGCTGCTGGAGTCACCGGTTGAGCTCACCGCTGCCCGCGGGCGGGCCGCGTAATGGGTGCCGTCCTTGGTCTACTTGCCGGTGCCGGGCTGGTTTTGGTCATGCTCGCGCTGACCGACCGAAGCGAAATCAGGGTGGCCCGATCCCGTGAAGTGGGCGCACTAACCCGGCTGGTTGAGAGGTCAGGTATTCCGCGACTGACGTCGGCTAATTTGCTGGGCGCTTGCGTGGCGGCCTCGGCACTTGTTGGCGCGGCTACCTTGATTGTTACCGGGGTGCCGATGGTTTCGTTGCTGGCGGCTGCGGCCGCCGGGTACTTGCCCTTCCTATTGATCAAGCGCCGGGTGGGTGCGCGAGCGAAAGCCCTGCGCATTTCCTGGCCCGATGCGGTAGATGCCTTGGTATCTGCGGTGCGCGCCGGGATGTCACTGCCGGAGGCACTTGTTGATCTTGCTCGGCGCGGGCCGGAGCCGCTTCGTCCCGCATTCGCGGTCTTCGCTGCCGAGCACCGGGCCAGCGGCTCATTTGCCTTGGCACTGGATACCTTGCAGGACTATCTGGCTGATCCGGTTGCTGACCGCGTCATCGCATCGCTTCGCATTGCACGTGAGGTGGGCGGTACTGATCTGGGCACCGTACTTCGGACCCTGAGCACCCTGCTCCGCGAGGATGCCCGCACCCGCGGGGATATTGAAGCCCGTCAGAGTTGGACGGTGTCGGCCGCTCGTATGGCCGTTGCGGCACCGTGGATCACCCTGGCAATGTTGTGCACCAGGCCAGAGGCCGTCGCCGCATACAACTCATGGAGTGGCGCGCTGGTAATCACCCTGGCCGGCGTGCTGTCGTTTGCCGCATACCGCGTCATGCTGGCAATAGGCCGACTGCCGATTGAGCCCCGGATGATTACATGAGCAGTAATTCAGTTGGCGCACTGCTCGGTCTGCTATTTGCAGTCGGCCTGCTCATGGTGGTGTCTCGCTTGGGGGCCACCCGTAAATTGAAGATGACCGAACGTATTGCTCCGTATGTAGGGCGCCGCGATACGCGGCAAGACGAGCAGTCTGCGGTGGGCGCGCTGTTGGTGTTATTGAAACCGCGGCTGCTCAGCGGTCGCGGTGACCTAGCGCTCGCGCGTCGACTAGGTAGGGCTGGACGCGGTGCTGAGGTAGATCGCTATCGATTCGATCAAGTCATTTACGCCGCTGGCGGTGTCATCGTCGGGGGCGCGTTGGGCCTGGTCTTGATCGCAAGGGGTGCACCAGCCATAGGTTTGGTGCTACTCGCCGCATTGGGTGCGGTTGGTGGTGTGCTTGTTGCCGATCGGCGGTTGGCTAAGCAGGGCAAAGCCAGGCAACGGCGAATCGGGCAGCAACTACCAACAGTCGCTGAGCTCCTTGCCTTTGCGGTGGCCGCCGGGGAGTCACCGGTTGTTGCCCTGGAGCGGGTCGCGAACACCGCTGCTGGCGACCTGGCTGATGAGATCCGGGTCTCCATCGCGGATTTGCACGCAGGAATGACCCTGGACCAGGCTCTGCGCGGGGTTGCTGATCGCACCGGGAGCCCTGACGTCGAACGCTTTGTTGACGGCCTGATCGTCGCACTGGAGCGAGGTACCCCACTTGCTGAGATCCTGCGTGCTCAGGCCGCCGACGCGCGCGCCGCCGACCGGCGCACGCTGATGGAGATCGCCGGACGCAAGGACGTCGCGATGTTGATCCCCGTTGTCTTCTTCATCTTGCCAACCGTCGTCTTGATTGCGCTCTTTCCGGGCATCAGAAGCTTGCAACTAGTCGTGCCCTGATCCCTTGCCCACCTGAACGTCAATGCACCACCTAGCAAAGGAGTAGGTAATGTCCATCACCACCCGCATCTACAGCGCATTGATTGCGCGCCTGCAGACAATTGCCGACGATCGTGGCGATGTCCCCGGATGGGTACTCGTCTCGGTTATGACGGCAGGGCTTGTCACCGCAATTTGGCTCGTTGCCGACGATCAGTTGACTTCGGTTCTGAATCGAGCGCTCTCGTCCGTTTCAACCCCGTGAGTCTTGCTAGATGTTTGATACAAGCCTCGTGAAGCAGATTCGGGTGCGCCTACGAAGGGAGCAACGCGGAAACGCGACCGTCGAGTTCGCGCTGGTCGCACCGATCCTGCTCGCGGTGGCGTTGGCCGTCTTGCAACTTGCGCTCGTATTGCATGTGCGGGCAACTCTGACAGCGGCAGCTGCTGAAGGCGCGAGGGCCGCGGCGCTGGCCGGATCTGATCTAGGGGCCGGTGAGCGCCGCACATGGGCAATCTTGCAGGAGAACATCGCGGCGGACGTCGTCGATGACATCACGGTGCAACGCGAGTGGCACGGGGGAGCACTCGTGATCTCCGTCGAAATAGCCGCGGCATTACCGTTGCTAGGGCTTTATGGCCCAACGCAGATGCTCGTAAGCGGGCATGCATTGCAGGAGCACGTGTGAACCTAATGCGCAGACGCCTACGAGATCTTCGACGAATCGAGGACGGTAACGCCGTGATCGAGTTTCTCATCATCGGAGTGCTGGTGCTTATCCCAATGGCTTATTTGGTCTTATGCGTTATGCGCGTGCAGGCGGCTACATTTGCTTCGACCCAGGCCGTGCGTGAAGCCGGACGGGCTTTCAATTCGGCCGATTCGGTGAGTCAGGGTCAAACTTCGGCTCGCACAGCCGCCAGATTGGCCTTTTCAGATCAAGGATTTGACCTGCCGGAGTCGGCCCTTCGGATTAGCTGCCCCGAGTCAGCATGCCTGGCTCCGGGCAGTGTTGCTGAAGTGTCGCTCAATTGGCAAGTAGCGCTCCCGTGGATTCCTGCCGGCTTAACAAGTGACGTGTCGGTGCCGATCGAGGTGCAGCATCGGGTGCCGGTCGATGAGTACCGGATACCCGGATGAATCACCGGGGCCAGGTTACTTCGGTCGCAGACGAGCGGGGCAGCGTGCTGCTCCTCGGTGTGGGTTTCGTCATCGTTTGTTTATTGGCAATCGCCGTGGTAACCGATGTCTCGGCCGCCTTCTTGCAGCGCCGCAGCTTGATGTCGTTGGCAGACGCCGCCGCGATTGCTGGCGCCCAGGCGATTGACCAGGACGCCTATTACACCGATGGTGCCAGTGTCGGAACCCGGCTGAATCCGGAATTGGTCCGGGCCTCGGCCCTTCGGCACCTCGCGCGCACCAATGCGTCGACTGCGATTCCGGGGCTTGTTGTTGATGGGATCAGTTCTGATGGTGTCCGCGTAGTTGTTGCCCTTAGCTCCCCCTTGCGGTTACCGTTTTTCGGCACGATCTTTTCGGAGGTGGCGCAGGTCCAAGTGGCCGCGCGGTTGGACTATCGACCGAGCCCGTGAGCCAGAGCGGACCATGGGCCAGAGCGGACCGTAGGGTATTGGCTTGTGACCCCACTAGAAGCCCAGGAGCGCATGGCCGCGCTGGCCACCACACTGTTGAGCATCGAGACGGTCCTGAACCTGCCCGCCATGCGGGCGGCGATTGTGGAATTAGAGGCGGAGGCTTCGGCTCCGGATCTTTGGGATGACCAAGAGCGGGCCCAGCAGGTGACTTCGCGGCTGTCATTCGTCCAAGGCGAAGTGCGTCGGGTTGAGACGCTGCGCCGCCGTTTTGACGACTTACCGATCCTCTATGAACTTGCCGATGCCGAAGAAGATGCGGGAGCACTCGCGGAGGCCGACAAGGAGCTTGAGTCCATGCAGGCGGCGATCGATGAGCTTGAGGTCCGCACTCTGCTATCGGGGGAGTACGACTCCCGTGAGGCGCTGATCACCATCCGCGCCGAGGCCGGTGGGGTTGATGCGGCCGACTGGGCCGAGATGCTGCTGCGGATGTACTCGCGATATTGCGAGCGGCATAGCTGGCCCCTTGAGGTTTATGAGACTTCATACGCCGAGGAAGCCGGGATCAAGTCGGCCACCTTCGCGGTGAAGGCGCCGTACGCCTACGGCACCCTCTCGGTTGAGCAGGGCACGCACCGGCTGGTCCGAATCTCACCCTTTGACAACCAGGGCCGCCGGCAAACCTCATTCGCCGGGGTTGAGGTCATCCCGGTAATTGCACAAGCCGAGAGTATTGACATTCCAGAGGACGACCTACGGGTTGACGTCTACCGGTCAAGTGGCCCCGGCGGTCAAGGAGTCAACACCACAGATTCGGCGGTCCGGATAACTCACATTCCAACCGGCGTGGTGGTGTCATGTCAAAATGAACGTTCGCAACTGCAAAACCGGGCCACCGCGATGGCGGTCTTGCAAGCGAAACTACTTGACCGCCGTCGGCAAGAAGATAGAGCCAAGATGGACGCCCTCAAGGGGGATTCTTCCGGCTCGTGGGGCAATCAGATGCGCTCATATGTGCTGCACCCTTACCAAATGGTCAAGGATCTGCGCACCGAAGAGGAGACCGGCAATACCGCAGCTGTACTTGATGGCGAGATAGATGCCTTTATCGAAGCCGGAATTCGGTGGCGCAAGCAGCAGTCGGCCTGATCTTGGGCGCCTTCGCGTAGACTGTTCGAATGATCCTGTTGGACCGAGTCACCAAGCTCTATGCCAATCAAGAGCGCCCTGCCTTGGACGAAGTCTCCCTGGAGATCGAAAAGGGCGAGTTCGTGTTCCTCGTAGGCCCGTCAGGTTCGGGTAAGTCCACCTTCTTGCGGTTAGTGCTTCGTGAGGAGCGACCAACAAAAGGTCAAGTTTGGGTTGCCGGCAAAGAGTTGAATCGTCTTTCGAACTGGAAGATCCCGGCACTTCGGCGGCAGATCGGTACCGTATTTCAAGATTTCCGGTTACTGCCCAACAAAACCGTTGCCGAGAATGTGGCATTCGCGCTCGAGGTCATTGGCAAGCCAGCCGCCCATATTAGAAAAGTGGTGCCCGAAGTCCTCGAGGTCGTTGGACTGGAGGGCAAGGAGGAGCGCCGCCCCGATGAGTTGTCCGGCGGTGAGCAGCAACGCGTTGCTATCGCTAGGGCTTTCGTTAATCGCCCCATCTTGCTGATCGCCGATGAGCCCACCGGAAACCTCGACCCGGGAACCTCCGTCGGCATCATGAAGCTGCTGGATCGCATCAATCAACTCGGCACCACCGTGGTTATGTCCACGCACGATCAGGCGATTGTTGATCAGATGCGCCGACGGGTCATTGAACTTGAAGGTGGTCATGTGGTGCGAGATCAGTCACGCGGCGTCTACGGATACGCCCGTTAAGTCGTCACTGCCCTAACTAGAGACAAGGAGGAAACAGCGTGCGCGCTAACTTTGTCGCCAGCGAGGTCAGCAGCGGCATTCGTCGGAACTTGACGATGACAATGGCCGTGATTATCACCGTCGCTGTCTCGCTCGGCCTGTTCGGCGCCAGCATGTTGGTGCGGGCACAGGTTTCGACCATGAAGGACTTCTGGTACGACAAGGTCGAAGTGTCGATTTTCTTGTGTGGCAAGGGCAGCGATACGCCCTCGTGCGCTGGTGGCCCCGTGACCGGCGCTCAGCGTGATCAGATCAAGGCTGACCTTGATTCCTTGAAACCGCTCGTCGACAGCGTCTACTACGAGTCGCAGGCCGAAGCCTTTGCGCGTTTCCAGGAGCAGTTCAAGAATTCGCCGATCGTCGATAACGTCAAGCCGACGGCGCTGCCTGAGTCCTTCCGCGTGAAACTCTCTGATCCGACGAAATACGATGTGGTTGCGTCCGCATTTGCTGGGCGGCCCGGCATCGAACAGGTCAATGATCAGCGCAAGATCCTAGATAAGTTCTTTCAACTGCTCGGTGGCCTGCAACTTATTGCCCTACTGATTGCTCTGTCGATGCTCGTTGTCACCGTGCTGCTGATCGCTAACACGATGCGGGTCGCGGCTTTCAGTCGGCGCCGGGAGACCAGCATCATGCGGTTGGTCGGGGCCTCAAACTTCTATATCCAACTGCCATTTTTATTAGAGGCGGCGGTAGCGGCCGGTATCGGGGCAATCTTGGCGGTGGTCGGGTTGGTATTCGTCAAGATCATCGTCATCGACCAGGTGCTCGCGCAGTCCTTCCAGTTCACTGCGTTCGTCGGCTGGGACGCGGTGCTGGCCATCGCGCCACTGATGATCTTGGTGGGCGTGGGGCTGGCGGCTATCGCGGCCTTCTTCACCTTGCGTAAATATCTGCGGGTCTAAGTTCCGCAAACCCCGTGTTACGCGTGGGGAATATCTGACATAACAGCTATTCTGAGCGGGTGCTTCCCCGCCGTTGGCGGGCGGTTTTGGTTGCCGCCCTCGCCGTCTCATTGCTGCTGCCGGTCACTGCGCTGCCCGCCGGTGCCGCGCTACCGGCCCCCGGTTACCTGGTGGGCACCGCTGATATCAGCGGCGAGGTGGAACAGGCCGGGGAGGCCGTTGACGCGGCGAATGCGAAAGTCGCCAAAGCACTAAGGACCTTGATCTCGGCACGCGGCCAGCTACCTGGCGCCCGCAAGGCGAAGGTGGCCGCGGAGCGGGCGGCAGTTTTAGCCCTCGCCGAGGCCAAGGGCGCGGCGAACGCGGCTCGGATGGCGAATATCGCGGTGATCACTTCGCAGGTCCAGCAACAGCGGGTGCGCGCGGACCTGCAGTCGATATCGGATCAAATTGATGATGTTGTGCGCATAGTTTATCAGCAGGGCCCACTAGGTGAAGTCGAGATCATCCTGGACGCAAATGATCCAGGGGACTTTGTTTCGCGACTGGCGTCGGTCGATGCGATTTCCGTGTCCCAAGCGACCGCTCAAAGCGACCTAATCAAGGCGCGCGCCGATCTGGTGATGAAAGGTGTCAGACACGAAGCATTAAAGTCCCGCGCCCTAGAAGCACGGGCCACCGCGGATGCCCAATTGGTGTTGGCCCAGCAGACACAAGCCCAGGCAATCTCGGCCCAAGCCCGGATTGTGCAACTAATTGCCGAGCGCAAGGCGTCCTTGGTGATCGCGAAGCAGAACAAGGCCGCGGTAGCGAAAAGATTCGCGCGATTAAAAGCCAAGCAAGCGCTGATGCGTCGGCAGGCTGCGGCTGCTGCGCGCCGGGAGGCCGCTCGACTTGCTGCCCAAGGTGATAACTCGCCGACCGGTGAGCTGCGTTGGCCAATAGACGGCGGCGAGGTGAGCGCGAATGTCGGCCCGCGGGTGCACCCGGTCTATCACTACGACTCTTGCCATACCGGCACCGACATAAGGGGCGCCACCGGCACCCCGATCCGCGCTGCGGCACCTGGAACCGTTGCGATGATTTCCAATGGCGGCCCGTATGGGCTAGCCACCCTGGTGGCACATGCTGATGGTTTGACAACTTTCTACGCGCATCAGTCCAGTGTCAGCGTCAACCAGGGTCAGCATGTTGATGCCGGTGACGTGATCGGAGCGGTGGGCACGACCGGGTGGGTGACCGGCCCGCACTTGCACTTTGAAGTCCGAATCGGTGGCACCGCCTATGATCCGATGGGTTGGTTTGGGGGCGCTAGGAGCCGGGTTTCCTGCCAGTAACCGCCAGGCGCGCCGGGCGCGGTTCTAGGGGACTGAAGGAGGTTTGGGCATTGGCACGGGAGTCGGGGCGCAAAGTCATCGCCCAAAACCGCAAAGCCCGGCACGACTATGCAATTGAGGATGTCTTCGAGGCCGGGCTGGTGCTCACCGGCACCGAGGTTAAGTCACTGCGTGCAGGTCGGGCAACCTTGACCGACGGGTACGCGATTGTCGAGGATGGCGAAATGTGGCTGCGCGGTGTCCACATCCCCGTCTATGACTTAGGGACCTGGACCAATCACGAGCCCCGGCGTTCTCGGAAGCTACTCCTACGTCGCGAGGAGCTTCGTCGGATCTCGAACAAGACTAAGGAGTCGGGCCTGACCTTGATCCCGCTTGCAATGTATTTCAAGGACGGTTATGCCAAGGTTGAGATAGCTCTTGCGCGCGGCCGCAAGAGCTACGACAAACGCCATGCGATAGCAGAGCGTGAGTCAAAGCGCGAGACCGATCGAGCAACCGGGCGACGAAGCAAAGGCAACGATTAAGTATTGGTGTCGCTCTCGTTCTCTTCCCCGAGTCGGGTGATTCGTTGGGCATGCCCGACGAGCCCACCGAGCATGACCATGGCGGCGGTGTCATCAGCGGCCTGCAGCGCTTGATGAACGCTGGTTTCACTAGGCGCGGCTTCAGTTGCCGGGTCGGCAATGGTTGCTGCCGCGGCGGCGAACACTCGTGCCAACGGTGAGAGTTCATGTGACTTGCCGGCGGTTGGACGTTCGGTGATCAAGTGGTTCAAGTCCGAGGCGATTGATAGGACTCGAGCCGCCATCACTTGGGTCACGCGCAGTTGTCGCTCCAGTGCGCGCAGATCGAATTCGTGGATGGCCGGTGACCATCGGCGGTGATCGCGGACGTCCTCGACTGCTACCGAGACCCGCATCGTTTCGTCGCGCAGGTGCACCGCCTTGTCGAACCAGACCCGAGTCACTTCGCAAGTAAGCGTTACCTGCACGCCCTGCGCGACATCATTTAGTAGTTCAGCAAGCCCGTTTTGAATGAGCGATAGCTCGACTTCAGCGCGGCCAACCGGCTTGCCCCTGCTGGTGAAGTAGGAGGCAACTAGCGCGCAGGCGCCACCGACCATGACCCCGAGGAAGCGCTCGAGGGCACCCTCGGGGCTCATCTGGGCGCCGATTACCAAGATGACGGTGATGGCAACCGCCATCGCCGCATATGGCGCCGACCTTGGATCGGCGACCTGCAGTAACCGAATGATGCCGAAGCTGGCGAGCACCAATATCGCAATGGTGGCGGGCCCAAAACCGATAACCGAGATCGCACCGAACGCAACGGCAGAGCCGGCCACAACGCCGATCACCTGGAACAGGGCCTCCTTGGCAGCGTGGTGAAAAGTGGCCCTAGTCGCCACCACCGCGGTGATGGCTGCTGGTACGGGGTCGACAAGGGCTAGGACGCTACCGATCAGGTAGGCCACGGTGGCTGCGGCGGCGGTGAGCACGGCTAGCCGCAAATAGGGGGAGTGCAGCACGATCTGGCCGAGCCGGCCGCCAGCGCTCTCGGTGCCCATCACCCTCCGATCGGGGGAGTATTTCCGCCCGATGGCTAGTTTAAAGGGAAAATGACGTATCCTTGGCCAGGGGCGCAGGCCCGTTGCTCGTTAATAATTAAATATGGGGGTGATCGGTTTCGACGTTCAGATGTTTTGACCGGAGAAGCGTGTCGAGAATCAAGGTGATCTCGTTAAGAATCCTTGAAAAACAATAACTGCCAAAAATACGCAGTCTGCAGACGCTTACGCCCTCGCGGCCTAAGCAATAAATCTGCCGTCAGCCCAATATGTCCCCGAATTGGGGCCTGACGTCGCTAGGGGACTAACCAATTGCTTCGGTCACGGAAGCAGGCGGAAAAACTAACAGTGGCTGGGCCGCCCGGTGCAGTGCCGCACGAAGCACCGGGGC
>SYJA01000071.1 GCA_005798555.1 Actinomycetota bacterium | reverse complement strand
GCTCGAGCGTTTCCTCTAGACCGTAACGACTTTGACTTATTGCTTGCATGCGCCACATCCTTCCCGCTTCTTAAGATTACCGATGATTAACACCCTTAAATCTTAACTAATTCTAGTTTTTCGTACCCACGTTCTTGCCCGTTTTTCTGCCCGATTGCCCGATTTATTTGCCCGTAATTCTTTGTAATTCTGCGATAGGTAATGTCACAAATTGTTTCAAATTAGTCAGGAAGGTGAGCGCAGTTTCAACCTGCACCCACCTAATTGAAAGAAGAGTCGCCCTATAAGCCTCGGAAGTTAGCTGACACCCGAACAACTTTGCGAAGTTGTTTGTAGTCAGAATTCTGCCCATAGAACTGCCCATATTTGCCCATCGATTGCCCATAAAAACATCTAAATCTGCGACAGGTTATGTAACAACTTGTACAACCAAAATGCAGAAAGGTGAGCGCAGTTTTAACCTGCGCCCACCTAATTGAAAGAAGAGTCGCCCTATAAGCCGGAGATTGGTGCACTCCCGAGGCATTTTCTTAACGAGGCTCAGATTGTCACTGTCCTATAACTCTAAATTGTCGGGCTTGCCAGCTTACCGCTACTCCCCGAGGTGAATAGGGACCACAATTTCGTTGTACTGCAAGAAGCCAGGCTTGAATGGCGGATCAAAACGACAGATTCGCGTTTCGTCAGAGAGTGCCATATTGACCTTGCATGCGCTTGCTCGTAGTTCTTGCGCCATCTTTTCCGCAAGTTCCTCGGTAGCTCTCCCGCGGAATGATTTGGCAGCACATGTTTCAATATTCAATTCTCGCAATGTGACTTGTGAATCGTTTGGCAGCGGCATGTTGCCGAAGGCGCTACCTGAAGGCATCACGAACGAGACATACCATTTGGAGGAGCCGGAATTGTCGTCTCTTTGGGCGGCAATTACTGGGGCTGTCATCGCGATTTTTTGTGACAATTGATTTCCCTTTGAAATGTAATTAAATAATGTAGAGAATGCACTGCTTGTTGCAGTTGAATACTGCGCAGAAACCCTTACCTCTGCGATGACACATGGGAGATATTCACGAAGCTCAAAACCCTGGTAAGTTCGCAGCACTTTGAATTGCTGCTGTTTAGTCATACATCAAGCCTACTCTTGAACATCGCTGCCCCTTAACTCCTAAATACCAAGGAATTCACGCAGATAGCGCGGCGCCGGTGCTCCGTAGGCCAGCATTAGGTCATGGATCTGCCGGTCACTCCAATCCGAGTGCAGCACCCGCAGGTCGGCCACGATCTCACTTAGTGCGCGGTATCCGACGAAGTAGGTGGGTAGTTGGCCAGCGGTTAGTAGCGCACGACGCCATTTACCGGTGGCCTCCCCTTCCTCTTGGAAGCCGCGGTTCATCATCAGGTCAAGGCCCTCTTGCTCGGTCATCTCAGCGGTATGAACCCGCACATCCAAGATCGCGTTGATGGTCAGGCGCGCCTGCATCTTTAGCTGCTGCAGGCGCAGCGCGAGTGCTGAGGCCTTGTCGTCAAAGGGTGCGTAACCCCGACTCACCAATAGCTCTTCGGAGTAGACGGCCCAGCCTTCGATGAAGACGCCGCTGCGGGCGAATGCGCGCACCGGAGTGGTTGCCTCGAAATGGTGCGACTGGGCAAGTTGCAGCACGTGACCTGGCATCGCCTCGTGGATGGTCAGCCCGTGCAACTGAACCGCGTTGTATTCCCGGTAGAAGGAGTCAACCCGTTCGACGGTCCAGTCACTCGGCGTTGGTGAGACCGCCACGAAGGTGGCGACCTGCGCGCTTTCGAGGGGCCCGGGGGCATCACAGTAGGCAACGGCGACGCCCCGGTGAATCTCCGGCATCTCGATCACCCGGACATCAAGCTCCGGGACCGAGATCAGATCATTTGCGCGCACAAACTCAGTGGTGCGCACCAGGGCCTCCACGACGATACCGAGCACCGTCTCATCGGTGACAGGCGCCTCAGCCGCAATGCGGGCAAAAGCTCGCCGCACCAGATCCGGTGCCGTTGCCTTCTCGTCGAGATACTGAGCCGCATAGCCCTTCATCGCCAGGTTCACCTTGTCAAGGTGCGCTTCGGCGGCCGCAAGCAGCAGCATCGGCGAGATGTCATCATCGAGGCCGTGCCACAGGGTTGCCGCATAGAGTCGCTCACCCAACCTCGGGCTACGCCTGGCCTCCGGCAGTTGCTCGGTCAGCCACCCGCTGAATTCCAACACCGCATCGCGGGCTCTGCCCACCAGCTCGTTGTCATGCACCAGCGCCGCGGCCTCGGTTTCAATCAGCCGGGAGGTGCCGGCCAATTGGGCGATCGCGGTCTCGGTGTGAATCTGGGTCAACTCCCCAAGTTCGGTGCGCGCCTGCGCCAAGAACCCGGGGATCGCCGCGAGCCGCCCCTTGACACTTTGCGCTCGCTCCACCTGCGGGGCAAACTCACGTGAAATAAGCAGGTGCAGGGCAGTGCCCGGGTTCCAGACCATCGGGTTCCATGTTGCGGCCCGCAACTCACTCACCTCGAACTGGGACTTGGTCAATCTCGAGCGCAGGATTTCCAGGTCGATCTGGTCAGATGCTGACAGCTCGAGGTCGTCGACCGCATCGAGTTGGGTAAGGTGGTCGGCGATCTGCTGGGCTTGCGCAGCGCGCGCCTTCGTCGTCAGATCGGGGAGTCGGTCATCAAAGCGGTGATCCCCGAGATAGGTAGCAAACACCGGGTCGAATGACAGCAGATCATCAATCGCATTGGTTGCAATAGTTTTGAACTGCCTCGTTGCCGCATTGAGTTCACTCACCTGACTTACCTCCAACTGAATTCTCAAGCTCCTGTATTGCCCTTACCCGATGCCGAACGGCAGCGCGCAAGGCACCCTCGGCATCCCAACCACGCACTCGAGCCAGTGCTACCAGAGCCAATAGGTGTTCACCAAGCTGCTGCTCATCACTAAGGCTCTCGACCATGGCAATATCCTGTTGGGCTGCCAGCGCTGGCAGCTGCCCCGCGAGCGACGCACTTCGAGCAATTACCTTGCCGGCTAGGACCAATGCCGGTAACTGCGCCGGGATGCCATCGGTAACCGAGCTTCTGCCCTTCTCCTTGGCCTTCAGCTCATGCCAATTCGCTTCCACCGCAGCAGCCGTGGTCGCGCCGGCCCCCGCAAAAACATGCGGATGCCTGGCGACGAGCTTGCTGATAATGCCGTCGCACACCGCGTCAATATCCCAAGGCTCATCGGGGTTCTCCTGCGCGATCCGCGCGTGAAACACCACCTGGAGCAACAGGTCCCCGAGTTCTTCACGGACCCCGGAAGAGTCACCAACCTCGATCGCCTCGACCAATTCGTAGGTTTCCTCTACCAAGTATTCGACCAACGAGGCGTGGGTTTGCCGGGCATCCCATGGACAACCGTCTGGTGAGCGGAGTTGATCCATGACCGCTACGAGGTCAAGGAAGCGCTCGCCCCTGGCACCTGTCATCGTCTGGTATCGAGGTTACTCAGCTGGCAGCACGGAAAGATCACTCGGCACCGGCCCGATCGCCAACCTGGTCGCCTCCCAGGTGCCAAATCTGGGGCTCACCTCGGTGCCAACCGCCAAACTGGTTTCAATGATCGCAGCGACGACCGCATCGCTTTGGCCTTCAATATCGGCCTCCGGGGCCAGCGCCTGGCCGAGCAACTGCGCCAACACATTGGTTCGGACGAAAGACTCGATCTGCGAAGGCGCCACATTGCGTTGCAGCAAGATATTCTGGACTTCGGCTTCGCCCCCGGCCTGCTGCACATAGCCCTGCAGGGTGCTGTCAATTGCCCCTTGGGTGACGGTAACGCCAGCCTCGGCCGCTAACAGGTTCACGAGTTCGCTGGTAACCAGCCGACCGAGAACCGCGCTGGTGAGCGCCGCATCAGAGGTGTTCGGTGATTTCTGCTGCGCGACCAGCACCTCCTGCACGGTGCTCGTCAAGGTCTGCTCAGAGATCCGCGTATCACCAACCACGGCAGCGGCCCCTGAGGTGGCGGCACCGCATCCGGTCAAAGTCAGCGAGGCAACAACCGTGCCCGCGATAACAGCAGTAGCGATAACGCGGTGGATCCGGACCTTTCTCACTTTATCTCCGAAATCTCGGGTGGGCGGGTTTTGGCTTAACCGGGTACCGGCCTTGGCAGCACCGTGTTTATCAATTCTGCCGCCCAGTCGATTAGCTCGATGTCGCGGACCGGATGCCCACCCATCGGGGCGGTCATCGGCCGCGGCACCACGATCGTACGGACCGCCCCCCTAACCTGAGTTCCTGGGTACAGCCGTTCTAATCTCAACTGGGCCGACTCCGGTAAGTCCACCGGATGAAAGCGCACTTTTGGCCCCTGGGCCACCACTTCAGTCAACCCGGTGGCGCGGGCAAGCGCCCGAAACCGGGCCACCGCCAGCAATGCGGTCACTGGGTCGGGGAGCGGGCCGAACCGGTCGGTCAACTCCAGCGCGACCTCGTCCACCGCGGCCTCGGTGGTCGCGTCGGCAAGGCTCTTGTAGGCCGCCAACCGCAACCGCTCCTGCGGCACATATTCGTGTGGAATATGTGCGTTGATAGGCAGTTCAACCCGGACTTCAACAAAGTCCTGCTCGGTCTGCCCCCGATGCTCGGCCAAGGCCTCCCCCACTAGGCGCACATAAAGATCAAATCCGACATCGGCGATGTGGCCACTTTGTTCCCCACCAAGTAGGTTACCCGCGCCGCGGATCTCCAGATCCTTCATCGCGATGCGCATCCCCGAGCCTAGGTCAGTGTTCTGGGCAACCGTGACCAAGCGTTCATGCGCGGTCTCTGTCATTGGCTTGTCAGCGTTGTAGAGGAAGTATGCGTATGCGCGCTCGCGACCGCGCCCTACCCGCCCGCGCAATTGATGCAATTGCGAGAGCCCGAAGGTATCGGCTCGATCGACTATCAATGTGTTCGCATTGGCGATGTCGATACCGGATTCGACAATCGTGGTACAGACCAGAACATCGATCTGCCTCTCCCAGAAATCCACGATTACCTGCTCAAGTGCTGACTCACCCATCTGGCCGTGGGCGGTAGCAAAGCGTGCCTCCGGAACCAAGTCCCGTAGGCGGGCCGCAACTTTCTCGATGGACTCAACCCGATTATGCACGAAGAAGATCTGACCCTCGCGGAGTAATTCCCGGCGGATGGCCGCCGATATTTGCTTGTCCTCATACGGGCCGACGAAAGTGAGAACCGGGAGCCGTTCCTCGGGCGGGGTCTGTATTACGGACATTTCGCGAATCCCGGTGACCGCCATCTCAAGGGTGCGCGGGATCGGGGTCGCCGACATCGCCAAGACATCCACATTGGTTCTCAGCGCCTTTAAATGCTCCTTGTGCTCCACGCCGAATCGCTGCTCTTCGTCAAGAATCACCAACCCGAGATCCTTGAAGCGCACATTCGCGGTCAGCATGCGGTGGGTGCCAATCACCACGTCGACGGTGCCATCACCCAAACCCGCCACCACTTCACGGGCTTCCTTTTCGGTGTTAAACCTGGAGAGACCCGCCACCTTCAGCGGGAATGGGGCATACCGTTCAGCGAATGTCGAAAGGTGCTGCTGCACCAGCCCGGCCCCGAGGTCGACGTCATGGTCCCGTCGATGATGGAAGAGCTGCTCTTCGACGACATCCTCTGGCCGAAGAGGGCGAGGGAGCAGCACGACGCCTTCGTCGGCGCGCTCGAGGAGCGCGGCATCGTCGTCCACCACCTCGACCGGCTCCTCGGCGAG
>SYJA01000011.1 GCA_005798555.1 Actinomycetota bacterium | reverse complement strand
GGCGCTGGTCTACGACTCAACCGGCCGCGGTCTCCAAGACCGGGCGGTAGGCAGCACAGTGTTTCGCACGCGGGGTGGCGCGGTTCACTCTCCGTAAACAACCGGCCCCGGGCCAACAGCGGTCAGGGTCCAGCAACAGGGGTGAAACACCCCACCTAGCGGGGTGACAGCGTGCTACTCTTCATTACCCTCAAAACAGTAGTGTAGGGTGCCGCCGATACCGGCCACACCCGGGCGCACCCAACCAACACCAAGTGCCAACCGAGCACTGGCCACCGAACTAACCGGGGCACTAACCTCACTCTTCGACATGTGAACTCCATTCGCCAATGGCTAGCCGGTTGCAGCCACAACAGCAAGCAGAACACGGAAACCACCAAAAAGGAATAGCGAAACGCCCAGTGATCTAACCAACCGGTGCTCACCAACCCCCGGACTGACTTCGCCCATAGCACCGGTTTTCGAGGCGAAACCATGGGGCAGTCCAGCACCAACCCAACTACCAAAGTTCTACCCTGGGACAGGAACTAAATGAGCAACTAGGAAGATGTCTAGGTGTGGGGTAGCAAGGTAAGCCCCGGTCAACGAATCCCAGCAAGTACAAGTCCAAGGGATCGGTGGGCCTTGTAGCCAAGACCGCAGCCGCAGTTGGATCGCGCGTAACGCAGCCCTTGGTGCCAAGGTCGGTACGCACTCAGATCGATTGATCAGATCGACGGACCCCTACCGAACCCTTTGTTGGGTGGGGAGGCAAACCGATATGGGCTAGCGGGGGCGGCGCACTGCGCGCGAGCTCGTCGGCATCGGGCCTTTAGGGATCGGCAGCGATCCGCCGGTTTGGCTGACGGCATCAAGTCGGCGCCGCACTTGGGTGATCTCGCCACCGCGTAGGTTGCGCGGCAGCTTGGTCAACGAGCGTTGGAGTTTGCCAAGTGGTACCTGCCCTGGTTCATCGCCAACCTGGATCTCATAGATCGGGATGTCGGGGAGCCAGCGCGCGGTCTTCTTGCGCTCATTGCCGAGCATGTGGCCGACGCGACTCGATGGGCCTTCAGAGATCAAGATGACACCGGGCTTGCCAACCACCCGGCTGATGAGGTCTTGGTTCTTGTTAACCGCAATACCCGGTGTGACCAACCAACCACCCCTAAGGGATTGCACCACCGCTGCCGCTGCCCCCGGTTGGCCGTCAATTTGGTGGTATGCCGCTTTCATGGCGCGGCGACTAAACCAAAAGACGGCGGCGAGAAGGCCGAGGGGAACCCCGACCAAGATGGCGGTGAAGAGGTTCAAGATGATGAAAGTCGGCACGAAACCAAGGGCGAACCCCAAGACGAACAGGCCACCAACTTCAATGGGCAAGGCCCGGTAGACCTTCTGGGTCATTGCCCAGTTCTGGGTGATCGAGGACAGTGTTGAGCGGATTTTTCCCTTGGCCATGGGCCCCAGCCTAGGGAAGCCGGACCTCGATCGACGCCCCGGCATGGATGCGGCCCGGGTGCTCGACCCAGCCGGTCACCCCGCGCCGGCCCATGGCGGCTTTCGGGAACTTCTCGGCTTCGGTGCCGTACTGCGCGCCGACCAGGGCGCCGGCAATCGTGCAGGGGAAGTTCTCCCCGCCCAGCATGACAACCGCGCCGCCGGCGAACAGCAATCGGGTCATCCGGGGCAACTCGGTGAGGTGGGCGATGCCCTCGGTGCAGATGTTGTCGGCGATCACCCCAGGCGCGATAACGCCAATGCCAAGTGCTGCGGAGATGCTCTCGAGTTCGGCCACATCGACGATCGAGATTTGCCGATGATTGCGGATCGTCGTGCCTTTGGGGAAGACCTCCTTCTGCCGGGCATCCGAGGCCATGGTGAGCCCGTGGTGGCGGTCACCGAGGGGCCCGCCCCAATCGAGTTCGAGTTCGTCGACCGGCGTGGGGGTATCGACCCCGGCCGGCCAAATGTGCACCGCGACCACGGTAGCGCTCATTTTTTAGCCACCATCGCCTGTTGGTAAAGGCGCCCGGCCCGGTAGCTGGATCGCACTAACGGCCCGCTCATCACCCCAACGAAACCGATTTGCGTTGCGCGCTTCGCCAAATCGACGAACACCTCGGGCCGGACCCAGCGGTCAACCGGGTGGTGGCGCGGTGATGGGCGTAAGTACTGGGTGATGGTGAGGAGATCGCAACCGGCAGCGTGCAAATCAAGTAGCGCGGCGTCAACCTCGGCATCGTCTTCACCCATGCCCAAGATCAAGTTGCTCTTGGTGATCATGCCGGCGGCCTTTGCCTGGGTGAGAACTGCCAGGCTTCGCTCATAGTAAAATGCCGGGCGGATGCGTTTGAAGATGCGTGGGACGGTCTCAAGATTGTGGGCCAACACCGCGGGTTGCGCTGCAAATACTTCGGCCAGGAGTTCTGGTTCGCCGGAGAAATCCGGAATCAGAACTTCGACTTTGGTATCTGGATTGATCACTTGGATTACGCGCACGGTTTCGGCATAAAGCCACGACCCTTGATCGGGTAGGTCATCGCGGGCAACTCCGGTAACGGTTGCGTAGCGCAAACCCATGGCTTGGACCGACTCGGCAACCCGGCGGGGCTCATCGCGATCGAGTGGCGCTGGTTTTCCAGTGTCAATCTGGCAGAAGTCGCAGCGCCGCGTGCACTGCTCGCCGCCGATCAAGAAAGTGGCCTCACGGTCTTCCCAGCACTCGTAGATATTCGGGCAACCGGCCTCCTGGCACACGGTATGCAGGCCCTCGGCTTTGACAAGTGCGCTGATCTTCAAGAATTCCGGGCCAGTCTTTAACTTTGTACGTATCCATTCGGGCTTTCGCTCGATCGGGATCTCAGCGTTGCGCGCCTCGATCCGGAGCAGGCGCCGGCCCTGGCTGTCTAGGTAATCATGATCGACTAGGGCCATCGGTTCAGCCTACGGGGTGCAGCACCGCTGGCAGGAACTCGATCACGATGGGCAGTACTTCGGCGACGCTGACTTGGCGCCCAAGCTCTTGGCTAAGTGAGGTGACTTCCGCATCCTTAATTCCGCAGGGCACTATTTTACCGAACCGCGACATGTCACAGTCACAGTTGAGGGCGAAGCCATGCAAGGTGACACCCTCGGTGACTCGTATCCCGATAGCCGCGACTTTGCGATCGGGGCCGCGGTCATCGGCTGGAATCCACACCCCGCTACGGCCGGGGATGCGCGCGCTGATCACGCCAAGTGAACTGCAGACAGCAATGAGCAAACCTTCGATGCGCCGGACATGAGCGACAACATCAAGTGGGTTAGGGAGGCGAACGATGGGGTAGCCAACAAGTTGACCGGGCCCATGCCAAGTGATCTTTCCGCCGCGGTCAACCTCAATTACCGGAGTGTCATCGATTGGGCGCTCATGTGCTTCGGTTCGGCGTCCAGCGGTATAAACCGAAGGATGCTCGAGTAGGAGAACGGTGTTGCCGGTGGCACCGGAGACGACATCAGCGTGCACTTGGCGTTGCAGCTCCCACGCCGCGCCGTAGTCAAGCGCGTCGGCGCCGAAGCCGATCATGCGGATATCAAGTGCGGAGTCGGTGGTGGTCATCGCATGCCCAAGTCTGCCAGCACGGCATCGGCCGCCCGCCGCCCGCTCATCATCGCGCCTTGGATGGATGCGGTCTCGCGGTAATCCCCGCAGATGAACAGGCCATCGGTTAACTTCGGGGATCGGGGCACTTGCAGCGGTGGTGGCATTGCGGGTAGTGCGTATGGAATGGCGTAGTGGGTCAGTGGTTCCCACCGATCGGTGCCTACCCCATACATAGCGGCGAGATGGGCTCGGACCCTGCGTTCATCATCGACATTTGAGCTGGTGCCGAGGGCGGATGATGTGATGAGCACCTGCCCTGGTGGGGCGTAGCTCGGTGCGGCATTCGTCATGACCACCGAGTTCAGGACCGGGCCACGGTTGTCGCCGTCGACAACCAGGACCCCAGCTCCGTCATTGAGCAGGTCTCCGGTTTGCGTTGCAAGGTGATACCAGGTGGTGACGGAATTGCCGGGCGGGATGGAAAGGCGCGGGTTTAGCGCCTTGGCCTGCTGGGCGTCGGCGGCGATAACAACAGCGCGCACCCGAAACTCGCCACCTTCGGTCACCACGAGCCCAGGTTCGGCTTTCTTGACGGTGGTGTTGCAGCGCACGGCACCAGCCGGCAGGGCATCGCGTAGTTGTTCGGGGATCGCCTGCATGCCCGAACTTGGAACGGCCGGCGTGCCAGCGACGAAAGACTTGAGGATTAGATCCATCAGGCGACGCGAGGTCTTTAGATCGGGTTCAAGAAAAACACCGGCGAGGAACGGGCGCAGGACTTTGTCGAAAAGGGCATCATCGACGCCCGCGGCGCGCAGGGCTACGGCACTTGTTGTGTCCGCACGGCGAAGCAAGCTGGTGCCGGGCGTGCGCGCAACCCGCAGGGCATAGCTGGCAAAGCGCGCTTTACTGGGAAGTGAGCCGGTGCGCGATGCGACCGAGTCAATGGCCCAGCCCCACCTGCTGCGCGGGTCACCTAATCGGGTGCGCCCATCGGCGAAGGAGACGACGACGCCAGCGGTGAGCGGGCGCAGCCGCAGGGCTTGATGGTCCAGCACTCGGGCGGCTTCTGGGTACGCCGGGTTGTAAAGCTGAAACCCGCGGTCAAAGATGAAACCATCAACCCGGTCGGTGCGCACGCGCCCACCAACTTCATCGGCAGCCTCTAGTACCAGGACATCGAGTCCGCGCACCGAAAGTTGCCGTGCTGCCGCGAGTCCGGCCAAGCCGGCGCCGACCACGACAACGTCGTAAGGCATCAGTCCAAGGCCGCCCGGATAGCCGATTCGATATTTGGGTCCTGCCAGGTGAAGCCCTCGGACTCAAGCACCGCGGGCACCACCCGGATGCTGCCGAGGACTTCGGTTGAGAACTCGCCGAGGGCGGTCTTGAGGGCGAAGCTGGGAACCGGCAGCAGGGTTGGCCGGCCCAGCACCCGGCCCATGGCCGCGGTGACCTCAGCATTGGTTGCGGCGTTCGGGGCGGTTAAATTGACCGGCCCGGTGAGGTTCTCGGAAGTCATTAGCAACTCCAAGGCGGCTAACTCATCGCGCAGGGAGATCCAGGACCAGTACTGACGGCCGCTGCCCATCTTGCCGCCTAGGCCGAGGCGAAAAAGCGGAAAGAGTTTTGCCCAGGCGCCACCTGCCTTGGCCACGACTAACCCGGTGCGGGCGTGCACGACACGAATCCCGGCTTGGGCAGCGGGGTCGGCGGCGGCCTCCCAGGCGCGCACCACATCGGCTAAGAACCCGGTGCCGGCCGGGTCGCTTTCGTCAACGGCCCGGTCCCCGGTGTCGCCGTACCAACCGATCGCCGAACCGGCAACGAGTACCCGCGGCTTAGGGTCGAGTTGGGTAATTGCCCGCACTATGGTGGCGGTGCCATCGACCCGGCTGGCGAGGATCTCGCGCTTGTAGTCATCGGTCCAACGGTGGTCGCCAACACCTGCGCCAGCCAGGTGGATCACCGCTTCGGTGCCGGCCATGCGGTCGAGGTCAACGGTGCCGGCTACTGGATCCCAGTTAACCTCATCGGGCGCCGCCACCGGGCGCCGGACCAGGCGCAGCACCTGATGGCCCTGTGCTCGCAAGTGGATTACCAAGGCCGATCCGATCAACCCGGATGCTCCGGTGATTGCGATTTTCACCGAATCACAAACCAAGCTCGGCCTCGAATGAGGCCTCTTCGAGTCGCTGGCGCATGGTCCCTAGGAAGCGTGCGGCATCAGCGCCATCGATAATTCGGTGATCGTAGGAGAGTGCGAGGTAGACCATCGACCGGATTGCGATGACATCTTGCCCGGTCGCATCGGTGACAACAATCGGGCGCTTGACGACGGCCCCGGTGCCAAGAATCGCAACCTGGGGGAGGTTGATGATCGGGGTGTCGAACAGGGCGCCACGGCTGCCGGTGTTGGTAACCGTGAAGGTGCCGCCGCTGAGTTCGTCGGGGCTGACTTTGTTCGTGCGAGTGCGATCCGCAACGTCTGAGATATGCCGAGCCAGCCCGGCGATGCTGAGATCGCCGGCATGTTGAATTACCGGCACAAGAAGTCCGCGTTCGGTATCAACGGCGATACCGAGATTCTCCGAATCGTGGTAGGTGATGGTGCCTTCGGCCATATCGATCGAGGCATTGACCTGCGGGAATTGCTTCAGCGCCTCAACCGCGGCTTTGCAGAAGAATGGCAGGAACGAGAGCTTGACGCCCTCGCGGGCTTCGAACTCGCCCTTAACCCGATGGCGCAGGCTGGCAATACGGCTGACATCAACTTCGATCACGGTTGTCAGTTGTGCCGAAGTCTGGAGGGATTCGACGAGGCGTTCGGCAATCACCTTGCGCAGCCTCGGCATTTTTTCGGTGCGGCCCCTGAGCGGTGACGCTGGTGGGGTGGCTGCGGACAAGGGAGCAGCTGAAACCTGGGGGGTGGCTGCTGCTGCGACCGGGGCAACTTTTCGCTGCGCGGCATCAAGCACATCTTGCTTGCGGATGCGCCCGCCGACACCGCTTCCTGTCAAGGTGGCTAGGTCAATATCGTTTTGCGCGGCCAGGCGGCGCACCAGCGGGGTGACATAGGCATCGGATGGTTCTGCTGCCTCCGGTGCTGCTGCTCTGGGCGTACTCGCACCGGTGGCAATGCGACCGAGCTCACCACCCACTGCGACGGTTTGGTCAGCGCCCACGGTGATAGCAACCAAGGTGCCACTCGCCGGCGCCGGGATTTCGGTATCGACTTTGTCGGTGGAGACCTCCACGATGGGCTCATCGGCCGTTACCTGATCACCTACCCCTTTGAGCCAACGGGTGACGGTGCCTTCGGTGACACTTTCACCAAGGGCCGGCAACGTGATGCTG
>SYJA01000010.1 GCA_005798555.1 Actinomycetota bacterium | reverse complement strand
CATGATGTCGGTGCCGCGCCCGGCCATATTCGTTGCCACCGTCACCGCGCCGCGTCGGCCCGCTTGCGCAACGATCGCCGCCTCCCGGTGATGATGCTTGGCATTGAGCACCTCATGGGGGACCCCATTTTGCTTTAGCAGTTTGGAAAGATCTTCGGATTTCTCCACGCTCGTGGTGCCAACGAGGATGGGCTGGCCGTGCTCATGGCGCTCGACGATGTCGGCGATGACCGCATCCAGCTTGGCCTCGCCGGTACGGAACACGACATCGGGTTTGTCAATGCGAACCATCGGGCGGTTTGTGGGGATCGGCACCACGCCGAGGTTGTAGATGGAGGAGAACTCATTGGCCTCGGTCATGGCGGTACCTGTCATACCCGACAGCCGGGTATAAAGACGGAAGAAGTTCTGCAAGGTGACGGTCGCGAGCGTTTGATTCTCCGCCTTAATCTCTACACCCTCCTTGGCCTCAATCGACTGGTGCAGGCCCTCGTTGTAGCGGCGTCCAGAAAGAATGCGGCCGGTGTGCTCGTCGACGATGAGCACCTCACCGTCAATGACCACGTAGTCGCGATCCTTCTTGAACAAATCCTTGGCGCGGATCGCATTGTTCAAGAATCCCACGAGGGGGGTGTTGACCGTGTCATAAAGATTGTCGATGCCAATTTGATCTTCGATCTTGTCAATTGCCGACTCCAGAACCCCAATGGTCTTCTTCTTCTCGTCGACCTCATAGTCCTCATCGCGCTTGAGCAGGTTTGCCAGCCGGGCGAACTCCGCGTACCAGCTATTGGCTTGATCTGCCGGGCCGCTGATGATCAATGGAGTTCTGGCTTCGTCGATCAAAATTGAGTCGACCTCATCGACCACGGCGAAGTTGTGGCCCCGCTGCACCAACTCCTCGCGTGACCAAGCCATGTTGTCGCGAAGGTAGTCAAATCCGAATTAATTGTTGGTGCCGTAGGTGATATCGGCGGCATAGGCGATGCGTCGCTCCGGCGGGGTCATTTTCGACAAGATCGTGCCCACCTCGAGCCCGAGGAAGCGGTGCACGCGACCCATCCACTCGCCGTCACGCTCGGCAAGGTAATCGTTCACCGTGACAACGTGCACCCCATTTCCGGACAAAGCATTTAGGTAGGCCGGCAGGGTCGAAACCAAAGTCTTGCCTTCACCGGTGCGCATCTCGGCAATATTGCCCATATGCAGGGCGGCCCCACCCATGATCTGCACGTCGTAGTGGCGCTGCCCCAAAGTACGTCGAGCCGCCTCCCGGACGGTGGCAAATGCCTCGGGCAACAGATCGTCGAGTGACTCCCCGCCTTGGTAACGGTCCTTGTACTCCTGGGTGAGGGCCCGCAATTCAGCGTCACTTAGCGCAACGAATTCACCTTCGATGGTATTGACGGCGACAGCGATGGCCTCGAGACGGCGCAAGGTCTTCCCCTCGCCAACGCGAAGGAGTCTGTCCAGCACACCCACAGTGACAAGCCTTTCGGATCGGTCGACCAGAGCGTCGCTCTCGGGGAGATCACCGCGCCAGCAGGCTGGCGCCTCCCATCGTAGAGGTCACGGGTTGGTCACGGACCGCTGCGGGTGTCCCTAATCCACCGACCCGCCCGGCCCCCTTGCCTGGAACCCGCAATGGTGTGCACACTGCGCCGAGGCGATTGGGGGCAAATGCAGCGGGGCCGGCTGATCGATGCCTGCGTTGACCTAGTCCTGAGCCGGGCCTGCGCCGGGTGCCAGGTGCTCGGCACCACCTTGTGCCCTAACTGCTGGGCGGTAATGGCGCAGCAGGTCGGGCTCCACCCCATGCGCACCCCGTGGCCGGTTGCCACCGGCGCTCGCTACGAGAACTTGGCCAAGGCCGTCCTCATCGCCCACAAGGAACATGGGGTGCGCTCCCTGACCGCCCCACTTGGCACCTTGCTCGCCGGTGCGATCGCCACTTTGACCCGGGGCCCTACCCTGCTGGTCACCATCCCCCCGCATCGTCGGTCGGTGCAGGCTCGGGGCGCGGACACCGCCTTGCTGATCGCCCAGCGGGCCGCGCGCGTGCTATCCAGGGCCCACCAACCGGCGCAGGTCCAGCCCCTACTTCGCCGCGGGCTTGATAACGGCAAGCATGTTGGCCGGACGGCGTTCCAACGCCGGGTCGCAATCAAGGGGGCCTTCCAGACCCGGCCTGAGCAAGTCGCGAGGCTCAAGAACTTTGCCGGCTACCGCATCATCGTCGTCGACGACGTCATCACTACCGGGGCCACCACCCAGGAGGCGGTGCGCACGTTAGAGGCTGCCGGAGTTCAGGTGGCCGGGGTCGCTGCTGTCGCAGGAACCCCGGCGCGGTGGTGATTACCACTAACTGCATTTTGATTAATTCGGATAGGCCGGTGACGTGCCGCTGGTTCGCTTGCGCCAAGTAGCTCCGACATATTCATAGACCCAGCCATCAGCGGCGCCCACGAGGGTCGGCAGGCCAGGTGCCGCTGCCACCGTGACCGGTGCTTCGGGCGCCCCCAGGCCGGTAACCGACCCCCTGGGCAAAGTCAGGTCGAATACCTGCAAGGACTCCGCGCCGTCGCTCCCCAGCACCATCAACGAATTGGCTCCGGACCAACTGACGCTGATTGCTTCCGTCAACCGCGCTTCGACCCTGATCGGATCAGTTATGGCCATCGGCGCACTTGCGGTTGTTCGCGTTATCAGCCCAACATATAGGCCGGAGCGCACGCCGCGCTGCACGATCAGCGCACACCGGGTGCCATCACGTGATGGCACAGCGGCGATTAACACCGACTCGGGGGGGAGTCCGGTAACAGCAACCGTCGCCGGTCGACCAATAAGGTCGACCCGGGTCAGCCCGGTCAGCGCATTGATGACCCAGATATTTCCGTCAGCGTCAAAGACCGGCGCTGACAGCGCCTCACCGCGCTTCAGAGCAACTAATGGTGCATTCACCGCGATCGCGCCGCGCCACAAGGTGCCCTCAGCATCGATGCCACCCACGGCGCTGGACAATAAATTGATGGAAAATCTCGTGAGGGCAACTTTGCCGCTACCCGCCGCACCGGGCACCGGCCGATCGGTATCAGCCGCCAGCCGAACGACCGACTGGCTTCTGGCCACATAACCCGAGGATTTCGCCGGGAGGGCATCGGGGTCAACCGCCGGCCACGCATCAACCGGCTGCGGTGAGGTAACACCGGGCACCACGAGGGGTTGCCCGCCCGCGGTGATCTCGACCGAGGTGACATCTGGTAACTGCCCTAGGGTCCAGACAAGTTGCTGTGACATCGCCTTGCGCGTTGCGTCATCTGCTAAAAGCGCGGCGGATTTCAAGTCAACCTGGGCCACCCCGGCTTCGATCGGCACCGCCTCAATATTTAGCCCTACCCCATCGGGGAAACCGGTACGCACAGCTGGCGCCAGCCAATCACTTGGGCCGTCAAGTAGATAGCGCACCAAAGTCGTGCCCTGCCCCGGCCCTAGCACCGGGATCATGCGCGCGTCCGGAACCAAGGCCGAAAAGCTGGGGTTGAAGAAGTAGGCGGCCAGCGATCGATAGGCGCGGTCAACATCGGATGCCGAGAGCATTAGCCCCTGCGGGAGTCGGTCGATTCGCCACTGCGCACCGTCTCGAACCAACAGAAAGTCACCACGGAGTTCTTGGCCCGGTGCCGAAACAACATATCTACCGATTTCGTCAATGCGCCCGGCTTGATTCGCCGTCAGCGTCACCGAGTTGTCGCTGGAGGTTACCACCGCGGCACCGTCATAAACCGAAACCTGCAAACTTGGGAGCCAGCGGGTGTTCGCTGCCTCGGTCAAGTACTCCCGCGCGACCGCATGGTCATCGTCGAACGAGGCGGATGCATCGAGGAACCCTTGGACGATCTGGGTTGGCGACATGCCATCGCGGGGACCGCGCGCGATGACCCGGATGAATTGATCCTCGGGGTCTAGGTTCACCTGTGCACCTTGCTGGATGGGACCGGCGGTTGGCACCTGCGCGACCAGTGACGGCGGCAACGCGCCGCACCCGGTTAGCAAAATTGCTCCCGCTGCGATCACTGCGATACTCCGCATCACCCCACCTCTACATTCTTGGCGGACCTGACCGGTGTTGGCGCCGAATCCTCGGGGAAGAGATCCAGTGGGGAAGCGGCAAAGGTACCGCGCACCGAAAGTGGCAACGTCAATCGAAAACATGCACCAAGTCGCGGCTCGCCCCAAGCCTCGAGCCAGCCACCATGCAGCCGCGCATCCTCAAGCGCAATGGCCAAGCCCAGCCCCGACCCACCGGTAGTTCGCGCGCGCGCCGGGTCCGCGCGCCAAAATCGATTGAAGACCAACGAGGACTCCCCTGGCCGCAAGCCAACTCCGTAGTCACGCACCGTTACGGCAGCCGCATCGTCACCAAAACCGATGGTCACATCGACACCGCGCTCATTGCCGTGTTCGATGGCATTACCAACCAGGTTTCGGATAACCCGATCAATACGCCTGGAGTCGGCATAGATCAAGCGTGGCTCATCCCTTGCGTGCAGGCGTAGCGGCACTCCGCTTCGGGCGGCAAGTGGGGTCGCACTGTCAATGACTCGTGCGACCAAGGCATAGAGATCGAATGGATCGGCTTCGAGTACCGCCGCTCCGGCATCAAAACGCGAGATTTCGAGGAGGTCTACCAAGAGGGACTCGAAGCGGTCTAATTGGGCTTGGAGTAACTCAGCTGCCCGAGCGGTGGGCCCATCAAAGGATGCCCGCTCTTCGAACATCACATCCGCGGCCATTCGAATTGTGGTGAGCGGTGTGCGCAACTCATGGGAAACATCGGAGACGAATCGACGTTGAACGCGCGACAGCCCTTCAAGTTGCTTGATTTGCCGGGCAATGCTTGCTGCCATGTCATTAAAGGCTCCCGCAAGTCGAGCGAGGTCATCTTCACCCTTGACTTTGATCCGCTCGGATAAATATCCGTCGGAAAAGCGAAGGGCGGTACGCGCCGCAGCTCGAACCGGTACTACGACTTGGCGGGTGATGAGCCCGGCCACTAAAGCTAGGAGGCCGATCAGCAAGAGCCCGGTGACGACGACGGCACCGCGCACGAGATCCAAGGTCTGCTGCTCCTGCGTCAGCGGGAAGAGGTAGTACAACTCGTAATCGCCCACCGTCGGGATAACTAGTGGGCCACCTACCACCAGCCCAGGAGTTGACCCGCCGTCCAGGGATTTGATATCGGTGTAAGTCCAAGACTGCCTCTTCGAATCGGTAACCGCCGTGCGCAATTCGGTGGGCACGCTGGCCACCGAAACCAGGTTCGTGCCGCGTTCGGGCGCATCTGGTACTTGCCCGGACGAGAGCAGGATCACATCAAATGTCCCCGGTGATCCAGCCCGGGCCGCAAGTGTTGTCACCACCGAATCCACCAGGCGGGCCGCCGAGGGGGTCGTCGCACCAGTGTCGGCAGCGTCCATCACCCGTTGCGCTTCAACCAGGCCGGCCGCGGCCTCGCCGACCGACGCCCGATCCTTGGCATCTAGTAGACCGCTGGTGACCCGCGACAGCAACGAGAAGCCAAGTGCCGCCATGACGATGGTCGATAGCACCAAAGTGGTTGCGGTAACCCGAAGCAGCAACGACCGCCGCCAGATGCGCAGGGCCCACCGTGGGCCGGCAAGGAGGAAGTCAAGGCTCCTGATTAACAGATGATTCATAGCATTGGGCCGATGGCGCGCGCGGGTGGCGAACGGGCCGGCTAAACCGTGCCGGCCTTGTAGCCGACGCCTCTAACCGTTATTACGATTGTCGGATCCTCCGGATCGTGCTCAATCTTGGCCCGCAAGCGCTGCACGTGGACATTGACCAACCGCGTGTCGGCCGCATGCCGATACCCCCATACCTCCTGGAGTAGCACCTCACGGGTGAATACCTGCCCGGGTCGCCGGGCCAAGCAGACGAGTAGGTCGAACTCCAGCGGAGTTAACGACAACACCTGCCCTTCACGGGTCACCTGGTGGCCGCCGACATCGATGGCCAGATCACCAATTTGCAAGGTAACCGGTGGCGAATCATCATTGCGGCGGATCCGCGCACGAATGCGTGCGACCAACTCTTTTGGCTTAAATGGCTTGACGATGTAGTCATCGGCACCGGACTCCAAGCCCACCACCACATCGACGGTGTCGGTCCGCGCGGTGAGCATCACGATGGGAATACCGGACTCAGCTCGAATCGCGCGACACACATCTATGCCGTCACGTCCGGGCAGCATCAAATCCAGCAGGACCACATCAGGCTTGGTCGTTCGAAACGCTGTCAGTGCTTGGGCACCGTCGCCGCAGAAGACCGGATCGAAACCCTCGCCGCGCAATACGATGCCCAGCATCTCCGACAGTGCTTGGTCATCGTCGACCACCAGGACTCGACCACGGGCCGACGAGGCCTCGCCGCGTTGGGTGTTCATGACCCTATGGTGTCACCCCTGGCAAACCCAGGGTGATAAACACCGCAGCCGGGGCGTTGACTACCCCGTGGGCCACCATTGCGGCGCCTAATGAGTCGGTACGCCACCGCACCACCCCAAGGACGAGGCCAACACCAAGAAGAACCCCGGTCCGGGTCGGCTCGAGGTGAAATAGGGCAAATGCCACGGCCGTAATGACCACGGTAAGCACCGGCCCGACCCCGCGACGGCGCAACCCCGCATAGAACAGCCCCCGAAATGCCAACTCCTCGGCGATCGGAGCCCCGATCACGACCATCAGGCCAAAAGCAAGGAGCAGCCAGGCATTGCCCAAGTCGGCCAGCTCCCCAGCGAGGTCGCCGGCCAGTGAGGTGAAATCCCCGAAGATTGCCGCCGTGACCGCCGAAGCGACCAATGCAACGAGCAAGGCAGCGGCGCCACCGACCGCCCCCCAACCCGCATCCGGCCAGGTCAACCGCAACTTTAAGTCAATGCGCGGCCCATTGCCCCTGACCCAGGTGCAATAAAGCGGCCACCCCGCCAGAGCCAACCAAGGCATGGTCCCGCCGATCAGGATCTGCCAGGCCAGGGGCGCCGCAAGCGCCGCCAGCACGAAGGCAGACGTGACCGCAAGCACCAGGGCGCCGCCCAAGGTAATTAGGGCATCCCATAAGCCCCACCGCGGGTGCACCAGCTGCGAGTTCCCTACCATGCGGCCACGCTAGCGTGCCGGTGACCGGACTATCCGGGACAGTAAAGGCCGCCTAGTAACGGTAGTGCTCCGGCTTGTAGGGGCCGGCGACATCAAGCCCGAGGTACTCGGCCTGCTTCTTGCTCAATTCCGTCAGGCGTACACCCAGTGCATCAAGGTGCAACCTAGCAACCTTCTCATCAAGTGCCTTCGGCAAGGTGTAAACGCCGAGTGGGTACTGATCGACCTTGGTGAACAATTCAATCTGGGCCAATACCTGATTGGTGAATGAATTACTCATCACGAATGACGGATGGCCGGTCGCGTTGCCGAGGTTCAGCAAGCGTCCTTCCGACAACATGATGATCGACTTGCCATTGGCAAAAGTCCACTCATCAACCTGCGGCTTGATCGTCTTGCGAACCACGCCAGGTGTCGCAGCGAGGCCGACAATGTCAATCTCGTTGTCGAAGTGGCCGATATTTCCAACAATGGCCTGATGCTTCATCTTACCCATCTGCTCTGCCGTGATTACGTCGTAGCAACCGGTCGCAGTGATGAAGATGTCAGCGACATCTAGCACATCGTCGAGCTTTGCCACCTGATAGCCGTCCATGGCGGCCTGCAGCGCGCAGATCGGCTCGATCTCGGTGATGATCACGCGTGCACCTTGCCCGCGCGTCGGACGTCGTCGGCTAGGTCGGATTCCTCTATGCCGTTGACCATCAGCTTGGTGAACGGAATAATCGGGAGGAACATGTCGGTGTTGAGGTTGGCAACGATGGCGCGCGCCGCCACCGTCGGGTG
>SYJA01000070.1 GCA_005798555.1 Actinomycetota bacterium | reverse complement strand
GTGCTCGGCACCACGACATCACGACCGTCAGCAAGACCGCGCATGGTGGACCGCAGGATTTTACCCGAGCGAGTCTTCGGCAGGGCCGGAACGACAACGACTTCCTTGAGTGCGGCCACCGGACCGATCGCATCGCGCACGGCGGCCACGATCGCGGCACGTAGTAATTTCGGATCGACTTCCACTCCAGCTTTTAGCACCACGAAGGCCCGTGGGATCTGGCCCTTGAGCTCATCGTGGACGCCAATAACCGCACACTCGGCCACCATCGGGTTCGCAGCGACGACCGCCTCCATCGAGCCGGTCGAAAGCCGGTGGCCGGCCACATTGATCACGTCATCGGTGCGGCCCATCACGTGCAGATAGTGATCCTCGTCAAAAAAGCCACCGTCACCGGTGGAGTAGTAACCGGGGAAAGCCGTCAGATACGAATCAATGAAACGTTGGTCATCGCCCCACAGGGTCGGCAAGGTACCCGGGGGCATGGGCAGTTTGATGACGATCGCACCTTCGGTACCGGGGGGTCCCTCCTTGCCTTGGGCGTCAAGGATTCGAACGTCGTAGCCGGGCACGATGACACTCGGCGACCCGGGCTTGATCGGCATCGGGTCCAACCCGCGCAGGCTCGATGCGATTGGCCAGCCGCTTTCGGTTTGCCACCAGTTGTCGACGACCGGGATCCCCAACTGGTCGGTTGCCCATTGGTAAGTGCTCGGATCGAGTCGCTCCCCAGCGAGGAATAACGTGCGCAATGACCTTAAATCGTGCTGGCTGATGTGGGAGCCTGCTGCATCCTCGCGCCGGATGGCTCGAATCGCCGTGGGGGCTACGAAGAGTCCGTTGACCCGGTACTCCTCGATCACCCGCCAGAAGGCCCCGGCATCTGGGGTGCCGACCGGCTTGCCCTCGTACATCACCGTGGTTGCGCCACAGATCAACGGTGCGTACACGATGTAGGAATGCCCGACCACCCAACCGACATCGGAGGCTGCCCACCAGATATCACCGGGGCCCATCCCGTAGACATTGGCGAACGACCAGGCCATCGCAACGCCATGGCCACCGTTGTCACGCACCACACCTTTCGGCTTGCCCGTCGTGCCCGATGTATACAGGATGTACAGCGGGTCGTTCGCGTGCACCGGCACGCAGTCATGCTTCGTGGCAGTTGCGATTAGGTCCTGCCAGTCGACCTCGCGCTCACCCAGCACGGCGGGTGACTGTGGTCGTTGCAAAACCACCACGGCAGTCGGTTTGTGGGTTGCCAGCTTGATGGCCTCCTCCACAATTGGCTGATACTCGACAATTCGCCCGGGCTCGATGCCACAGGAAGCACTGACGATTACCACGGGCTTCGCATCATCGATCCGGGCGGCTAGTTCGGCTGCGGCGAAACCACCGAAGACCACCGAGTGCACCGCACCCAACCGAGCACATGCGAGCATCGCAACCGCCGCCTGCGGAACCATCGGCAGGTAGATCAAAACTCGATCGCCTTTTTGCACGCCAAGGCTGGCCAAGCCACCGGCGAATACGGCGACCTGATCGAGTAGCTCGCGATAGGTGATGGCCTGTTTGCTGTCGGTCAGTGGGCTGTCGTAAAAGATGGCAATCTGGTCGCCGCGACCGGCTGCCACCTGGCGATCAAGGGCGTTTGCGCAGGTATTAAGAACGCCATCGGGGTACCAGCGGTAAATCGGGGCGCGGGTGCTATCCAGAATCTCCATGGGGGCGCTGACCCAGTCAATCTGCTTGGCGGCAGCCCGCCAAAATTCGATCGGATCGTCCTGCCAGAGCCGACGAATCTCGTGGTACCCAGCCACTCTTCCCCCGATCTAGATCGTGGTCGAAGCTAATTGTCTTTGCCGGGACCCGGCTCACCCAAAGTCTGGCGTTGGGCCAAGGCCCTAGTGGCCGCGCCCCCCAAGATCTTTACAACCACTGCGATGAACGCGATGTCGATCGCCATCTGGAGCATCGCCACGGACCTAGCCGCGGTAGTTACCGGGGTAATATCACCGAACCCAACAGTGGCTAACACCGTTACGGCGAAGTAGAAAGCCGAGAACCGATCCAGATCTTCAGTAAATGAGCCCGGGTCAGTACCCGACATTATGTCGTAGGTCATGGCGAATATCGCAAGAAACATCGTGGCGACAAGTATCAGTGCTTCAGCTGCTTGCACCGACGGGTATTTCGCCTTGTGAATACGCCTTAGCTGCAGCCGGAAGTACCAGATATACACGCCAATCATCAAGGCAATAGCAACGATTGGGACCCACATGTTTAGGTGGGGCCGGGCTGGGACAAGAACTAGTACTGCGGCGATGAAGAAAATCCCGAGGAGAGTCCGAAAGACCGAGACAAAGACGATCTTCGTCTTCTGCCAGACCGTTAGCCCAGCGGTAGCCGCGGCCAGCTCGGATACCGCATCACTAGGTGGCGTCGTCATCTAACAATTATGTCAGTTCGAGGCGGCGGCCAGTTGCCCGCACGCCCCATCAATCTCCCGGCCTCTGGTCCCCCGAACCGTCACTGCGAGTCCGCGGTCTCGCAGGATGCGGACGAACTCATCCTCATCGGCAGGCCGCGCGGCCGTCCAGATCGAACCGGGGGTCGGGTTCAGCGGGATGAGGTTCACATGAACTAGGTGGCTGGCGAGCAGATCCGCAAGCAGCGAGGCCCGCCAGGCCTGATCATTGATATCCCGAATTAACGCGTATTCGATACTGATGCGCCGATGCGTTCGATCGGCGTACTCCCAGGCCGCATTCAGCACCTCGGCAATCGGCCACCGGGTGTTTACGGGTACTAACGTATCTCGCAATTCGTCATCTGGTGCATGGAGTGACAACGCTAACGTGACGGGTAGGCCTTCAGCCGCGAGTTGCTTGATTCGAGGCACTAATCCGACCGTCGAGACGGTTATTCCACGAGCACTTAAACCCAAGCCAGCCGGCGCCGATGAGACCAACCTTCTAACAGCCTCAACGACGGCCCCGTAGTTGGCCATCGGCTCGCCCATGCCCATGAACACCACATTCGATACCCGCCCTGGACCACCAGCTATCAATCCGCGATCAAGTGCCCGGGCGCCCTCGAGCACTTGTTCCACGATCTCCGCTGTTGAAAGATTTCGAGTCAGCCCCGCCTGACCGGTCGCGCAAAATGGACAGTTCATGCCACAGCCGGCCTGCGAGGAGATGCACATCGTGACCCGCTCGGGGTAGCGCATGAGCACCGATTCAATGACCGCCCCATCGTGCAGGCGCCAGACCGACTTGACTGTGGTGCCACCATCACAATCGATTGACCGAACCGGGGTCAACAATTGCGGCAAGAACATCTTGGCTACCTGCTCGCGCATCTGCGCCGGTAGATCCGACCAGGTTGATGGCGCATCGGACAAACGACCTAGCCACTGCCGCGAAACCTGGTCGGCACGAAATGCTGGTAGGCCCAACTCAACGAATGCCGCGCGCCGTTGCTCCGGTGCCATGTCCATCAGGTGACGGGGTGGCTTGCCGCGTCCTGGGGCCGCAAACAGCAACTCCCCCGGTGGCAGCCCCGACTTCGATGCACTCATCAGGTGGTAGCGAGCCCGGTGCCAAGGAAGAGCGCAAATAGCGCCCACGAGGTAAACGCATTGGGAATAAGCGAATCAAGTCGATCCATCATCCCGCCATGCCCGGGCAAGAAAGTCCCCATATCCTTAAGACCTAAGTCACGCTTGATAGCACTCTCGGCGAAGTCACCAGCGGTGGCCGTGATGGCCAAGATCACGCCCGCGATAACCCCCTGCCACCATGGTGCGTCCAGGAGCCAGGCAAAACACGCCGCACCAACCGCACCCTGCAGCAAAACCGAGCCGGCAAAGCCCTCCCAGGATTTCTTGGGACTAATCTGAGCCGCAATCGGATGCTTGCCCAAAAAGACGCCAGCTGCGTATCCGCCAATATCGTTGGCGACCGTCAGCAGAATGAAAACAAGGACCCGCTGCGCCCCATTTTCGGCGGCGAGGGTGAGCATCAAGAAGGCTGCCATGAACGGTAAGTAGGCGGCAACAAATACACTGGCCGTTACGTCACGAACGTACCCATCGGTGCCACGTCGGATTCGCCAGAACATCACCGCGAGAACCGTCAAGCCCAAAACGAATAATTGCGCGAATGGGCCCCAAAAATATGCGGCTGCCGGCAACACGACAGCGGTAATAAATAGCGGAGTTCGAGCAATGTGGATATCGCGCTGACTGAAGGCCTGAACAAACTCCCGGACCGCCACGACGATAACCACGATGACTACGATCGCAAAGAGCCACTTGATGGTGAACAGGCTCACCAATACCACGGCGGCAAGAATGAGAGCCGATGCGATTGCAGCTGGGAGGTTACGTCCCGCACGGGACTTCTTCCCCTTCGGAGCTGCCGGCTTATCGCTCAAGATCAGACCTCGAGCAGTTCTGCTTCTTTGTGCTTTAGGACTTCGTCAATGTGCTCAACCTGCTTGTGCGTAACATCGTCAAGGTGCTTTTCCGCGCGGCGGACGTCATCCTCGCCGGCTGCACCTTCTTTTTGCATCCTATCGAGCTGATCTTTGGCATGCCGACGAATATTACGAATCGAGACTCGAGCCTCCTCGGCCTTATTTTTCGCCACTTTGATGTATTCGCGCCGGCGCTCCTCCGTCAACTGCGGGAGCACCACCCGGATCAGATTACCGTCACTTGTCGGATTGATGCCTAGGTCGCTATCGCGCAGTGATTTTTCGATGGCACCAAACGCACCTTTGTCATATGGCACGATGATTATCATCCGTGCCTCTGGTGTTTGAAAAGATGCCAGTTGGTTCAGCGGAGTCAATGCATCGTAGTAATCGACCACGATCTTGTTGAACATTGCCGGGGTGGCACGACCGGTACGAATTGTCGCAAAATCCTCGCGTGCGATGGCGATCGCTTTCTCCATCTTCTCCTCGGCCTCGAGAAGTACCAGGTCGATTTGCTCACTCACAGTGCACTCCTTATTGGGTTAATGCGACATTTCTGTTGGTCTGCTAGCAATCCGAGGAGATCAAGGTGCCAATGGCCTCACCGCGAACGGCCCGAGCGATATTGCCTTCGACGAGCAAATTGAAGACAACTATGGGCAAACTGTTGTCCTGGCACAGGCTGATTGCGGTGGCATCGGCGACCTTCAAGTTGCGACTCAAGACTTGAGCCGGGGTCAAAGTCTTAAATACCACCGCATTGGGATTCTTGCGTGGGTCATCGTCGTAGACCCCGTCAACACTCTTGGCCATCAAAACCACTTCAGCTCCCACTTCAAGGGCTCGCTGGGCGGCCGTGGTGTCGGTGGAGAAATAAGGCTGGCCAAGACCAGCACCGAATATTACGACGCGACCCTTTTCGAGGTGCCGGATGGCGCGACGCGGTACATATGGCTCCGCCACCTGGCCCATCGCGATGGCAGTCTGGACGCGCGTCTCGACACCCTGCTTCTCACAGAAATCCTGCAAGGCCAGGCAGTTCATCACCGTGCCCAGCATGCCCATGTAGTCAGCGCGCGCCCGATCCATGCCGCGTTCTGACAATTGGGCCCCACGAAAATAGTTGCCACCGCCGATAACCACGGCGACCTGCGTGCCACCGCGCACGACTTCTGCAATCTGCCGGGCGATTGAGGAGACGACGTCAGGGTCCACGCCCAGAGCACCTGCGCCCGCGAAGGCCTCGCCCGAAAGCTTCAAGAGCACCCGAGTCCAGCCGCCGTCCGGTGCACCGGGCCAAATGTTGATGGTGCCGTCAAGGGATGGCTGAATCGCACCCGGGTTGCTTGTTGGAGCCATCTACTTGATCCTCCCGCCCGATTGCGTTTACTGGTACGAGCCTAGGACTGGCCAGCCTCAAAGCGCGCAAATGCCGTCACCGTCGTCTTGGAATCACCTAGAATCTGTGCCACCGATCGCTTGTTGTCCACGACACTGGGCTGCTCGAGTAAGACCGTGTCTTTGTAGAAACCGGTTACCCGACCTTCGACGATCTTGGACAGGGCGGCCTCGGGCTTGCCCTCCTCCTTTGCGGTGGCTTCCGCTATGCGGCGCTCATTTTCGACGACATCTGCGGGTACCTCGTCGCGAGTAACGAACTGCGGGCGCATTGCGGCCACCTGCATGGCAGCACCACGCGCGGCCTCTTCATCGCCGCTGTAGGCGACAAGCACACCAACCTGTGGCGGCAGATCCGAAGCCCGCCGGTGCAGATACATCGCCACGGGTGGAGTTAGCACGACGACTTTGCCCAGCTCGATCTTCTCGCCGATAACCCCAGCCAACTCTGCTATCGCGTCGTTCACGGTTCGTCCGTCGGCAAGGTTCGCATTGCCCAAGGCCGCAATATCGCCGATTTGTCCAGCCACGGCCGTCTTAACAATTGCGTCCGAAAGCGCCTGGAAATCAGCACTCTTGGCCACAAAGTCGGTCTCGCAGAGCAACTCGATCATCGCATTGCCATCGGCGGCCACCAGGCCATTTGACACGGTGCGCTCGGCCCCACGCTTCGCGGCCTTCGCCGCACCAGAAATCCGGAGAATTTCAACCGCTTTGTCGAAGTCGCCATCGGCTTCCTCGAGAGCACGCTTGCACTCCATCATTCCGGCAGCAGTGCTGTCGCGAAGTTTCTTTACCTCTGCGGCGGTGATGATCGCCATGATGATCTTTGATCCCTTTCGCTTATTGAACTTCGGTTTCGCCGACTGCGACCGGTGCGTCTACTGCAACAGCCACCACCTCGTCAACGTTGGTGCCGGCGAGCAGCTCGCGCTCCCACTCAGCTAGTGGCTCCTCAGTGCTCTCAGCATCTGCTATGGCCCGACCAGCACGGGCCATTAGACCCTCGGCTACCGCGTCCGCAATAACGCGTGTCAGCAGTGCGACCGAGCGAATGGCATCGTCATTGCCCGGGATCGGAAAGTCGACCACATCGGGATCACAATTGGTATCAAGAACGGCAATCACCGGGATACCTAGTTTATGCGCCTCGCCGACGGCAATGTGCTCTTTATTGGTATCAATGATCCAAACCGCGCTGGGGACTTTGGTCATGGCACGAATGCCGCCGAGGGTCTTTTCCAGCTTGTCCTTCTCCCGCCGCATCATTAGTAGCTCTTTCTTGGTCAAGCCTGATGCAGCTACGTCATCGAAGTTGATCGATTCAAGTTCCTTCATGCGCCGAAGACGCATGGAAACGGTATTGAAGTTAGTGAGCATGCCACCGAGCCAACGCTCGTTGATGTACGGCATGCCGGAACGCTCGGCGTAGTTCTTGATCGGGTCTTGTGCTTGCTTCTTGG
>SYJA01000069.1 GCA_005798555.1 Actinomycetota bacterium | reverse complement strand
AGCTCAGGGTATTTCGGTCGGCCCAGATGATCCCGAGAGTCCGCACCTGGGGAGTTAGCCCACTACTTCGAAGACGAGCATGCTGTGCGCCGCCAACTTGATTTCACTGCCCGCCGTTGCCGAATCTGTCGATTTCGAGGCTGCCATGACCGTGTCGATAACCCGCTGGTACTTCGCTCCGAAAGGTGCGCCGGGCAGGGTGAACGGGATAGTTTCGTTGCCGGCGTGCATCAGTACCAAGAATGAGCTGCCACCATCGACCCCCGCGATATACATCCCTAGGGTTCGAGCGGTGGCCGAGTTCCAGTCCTCGACCGTTAGTTCTTGGCCGGTCGGCGAAATCCAGGCTAAATCCTTTGGTCCGCCCTCGTGAATGGGGCGGCCATCGAAGAAGTAGCGCTGGCGGAAAGCTGGTTGGTCATGTCGCAGTCGAACTAAAGACTTGGTGAATGTGTGTAAGTCCTGCTGCCATGGCTCCCAATCCCAATCGAGCCAGGAAATCTCATTGTCCTGGCAGTAGGCATTGTTATTGCCTAACTGTGTGCGGCCAAACTCGTCACCGGCAGTCAACATCGGCACGCCGGTCGACAGGAGCAAGGTGGCCATCAGGTTTCGGATTTGCCGCTGACGGAGCTCATTGATTGTTTCGTCTTCGCACTCACCTTCAACGCCGAAATTCATCGACCGATTGTCATCGGTGCCATCTCGGTTCCCTTCGAGATTCGCCTCATTGTGTTTATGGTCGTAGGAGACGAGATCGCGCATAGTGAAGCCGTCATGAGCAGTCACGAAATTAATCGACGCAAATGGACGACGCCCCTCGCTTGCGTACAGATCAGCTGACCCCGTTAGGCGCCAACCTAGTTCGCCGATGCCGGCGGCCCCGCGCCAGTAGTCGCGGGCGCAATCACGGTACTTGCCGTTCCACTCGGTCCAAAGCGGCGGGAACTCACCTACTTGATAGCCACCTGGACCAACATCCCATGGCTCGGCAATTAGCTTCACGCGCCGAAGCACCGGATCCTGCTGGATGGTCGTCATGAAGTTTCCGAGCATGTCAACGTCGTGAAATGACCGAGCGAGGGCCGAGGCCAAATCAAAGCGAAAGCCATCAACATGCATTTCAGTCACCCAGTAGCGGAGTGAGTCCATAACCAGCTGCAGTACGTGTGGGTGCGAGACATCAAAAGTATTGCCGGTGCCGGTGTAGTCGGTATACCGCCGACCCTGATCCTTCAAGCGGTAGTAATCGTCATTGCCAATGCCGCGGAACGCAAGAGTTGGACCAAGTTCGCTACCTTCGGCCGTATGGTTGTAGACGACATCAAGGATCACCTCGAGGCCGGCCCTGTGAAGGGTCTTGACCATCTCCTTGAACTCTCGCGCCTGCTCACCGCGCGACCCGGATGACGAATAGCGGGCGTGCGGGGCAAAGAAACCGATTGAGTTGTATCCCCAGTAGTTTGTTAGGCCAAGCTCCAAGAGATGGGTTTCATCGACGAAGTGCTGGATCGGCATCAACTCGATGGCGGTGACTCCGAGGCTCACAAGGTAATCGATGATCGCGGGGTGGGCGAGCCCGGCGTATGTTCCACGTAGATGCTCCGGCACATATTGGTTGCGCATGGTCAAGCCCCGCACGTGCGCCTCATAGATGAGGGTGTCGCCCCAAGGGATATGCGGGTGCCGATCGCTGCCCCAATCAAACCAGTTGTCGGTGACCACGCTGCGCGGGACGAAAGGAGCCGAATCGCTGGTGTTCATGGTGAGATCATCGCGATCTACGTGGCCGAAAACTGCCGGGTGCAATCTGAAGTCACCATCTATCGCGCGCGCATAAGGATCAAGGAGCAACTTATTCGGGTTCCAGCGCTGCCCGATGCGCGGTTGCCAAGGGCCCGCAACACGAAACCCATAGCGGGTGCCAACCGGCAGGTCCAGCGCGTGGGTATGGAAGATGTTGAATACCTTGTGGTTTAGCGGGATGCGATATTCAGCTGCGCCATCAGGAAAGACGCACAGATCGACGGCGGACGCGGACTGCGCCCAGAGCGCGACATTTGCACCACCATGCCCATCGGGGTGCACGCCAAGGGGATCCCAACCGGTGCTCACCGGGCTCACGCTACAGGCCGAGCCGGATCAAGACTGACCGGTCAGTAGGCTCAGGCGCATGGGTGAATTCGTGTCTTTGGAGCTGGCCGGTCAGGTCGCAACGATCATGTTGGCGCGCCCCCCGATGAACGCTCTCTCGCGCCAGGTGCAGGAGGAATTGCGGGCCGCCGCGGTTGAGGTTAGTGCACTCCGCGAGATCGGTGCGGTGGTTGTCTACGGCGGTCCGAAGGTTTTCGCGGCCGGCGCCGATATCAAGGAAATGGCCGACATGGACTACCAGGAGATGGCCCTGCAGTCGCGTGATCTCCAGTCCGCATTCACCGCGATCGCCAGCATCCCGGTACCGACGATCGCTGCGGTAACCGGTTATGCCCTAGGCGGTGGCTGCGAGTTGGCGCTTTGCTGTGACCTGCGCGTAGCTGGTGACAACGCGAAATTGGGTCAACCCGAGGTGTTGTTGGGCATCATCCCCGGCGCCGGCGGCACCCAGCGACTCTCGCGCTTGATTGGGCCGTCACGGGCAAAGGATTTAATTTTCAGCGGCCGTTTCGTGGGGGCTGACGAAGCAATGCGCATCGGCCTCGTCAACAAAGTAGTAGCGCCCGATGATGTCTATACCGAGGCAATCACGTGGGCTGAGCAATTTGCCGCAGGCTCGAGTACAGCCTTGCGGGCTGCCAAGCGCGCCATCAACTTCGGGCTCGAGGTAGATCTCAATACGGGCCTAGAAATCGAGCGCGGCGAGTTCACCGGCCTCTTCGCGACCGATGACCGCATTATCGGCATGACCTCGTTCATGGAGAACGGTCCGGGCAAGGCCAAGTTCACCGGTCGATGACCGAGATGGACGACCCGGACTCTGATGCAATATCGCGGGCGCAAAATGACCCGAAACTGGCAAACGTGTTGTATCACGATTGGGAAGCCTCCACCTATGACGCCAAGTGGAATATTTCCTACGACCAACGCTGCATTGACTACGCTAACGACAGATTTGAACACGTAGCCGGGGCCGTAGATGCGCCCTACGCCCGGGCCCTTGAGCTCGGCAGCGGCACCGGGTTCTTCTTGCTGAATCTCATGCAGGCCAAGGTGGCAGCCACCGGCGTGCTTACGGATATCTCACCGGGAATGGTAGATGTCGCGGTGCGCGGTGGCCGAGAGTTGGGTCTAGACGTCACCGGGCAAGTCGCTGATGCTGAACAACTGCCATTTTCGGATACGTCATTTGACTTAGTCGTCGGCCACGCGGTTCTGCATCACCTACCCGATGTTGAGTTGGCGATGCGCGAGGTGCTGCGCGTGCTTAAGCCAGGCGGCCGTTTTGTTTTCTGTGGCGAGCCGACGAACTACGGTGACTTCGTTGCACGCAGATTGTCGCGGTTGACTTGGTGGGCGGCCGCACGGGCAACGCGCTTACCGGTGTGGCGCGATCGCTGGGCCCGGCCGGCTGATGAACTAGCGAAATCCTCGCAAGTGGCCTTACTTGAGTCGGTAGTCGATCTGCATACATTTGACCCGGACCAGTTGGCTCGACTGTGCTTGCGCGCAGGGGCGGTGGATGTGAAAACCGTGACCGAGGAACTCACGGCTTCGTGGTTCGGTTGGCCGGTTCGAACTTTTGAGGCAGCAGTTAAGCCTGGTGCGCTGGGCTGGAATTGGGCGCAGTTCGCCTATCGAGGGTGGCTTGGACTCTCGTGGCTCGATCAGCATGTCCTGGAGCGGGTCGTACCCGATGAATTGTTCTACAACGTATGCGTGACCGGCACCCGTCCATAAGCCTAGGAACCGGCTAGTTCGTTAATCCATCCTCAGATGGCTCGCGCCTGAGATGTGTATTGGGTCCTGGCTAGGGCTGTGGTTATTTTGTTCTTGAGCATGGTGGCTGTACCCTGTGCGTCGTTCCAACCCCACCTAATAACTTCGAATCCCAATTCGCGCAATCTATCTTCGCGCAACTTCTCGTGATACAGACTATCTTTGCTGGTGTATTTGATACGGCCATCGGCCTCCCCGATTACCATTTCGCTCTCCCAGCAAAAGTCCACCCGTGCGACGAATCGTCCACGTCCATCGCTTACTTGAAACTGGCAGGTTGGAAGTTTGATGTCCCAATCAACGAATTTAACCCACGAGAGTGACTCTAGAGCCGATTCCCGAAGCATGCTTAGCTGACGCGAGGCGCGATGCACGCGAAGGCCGCCGCGAATATTGGCCCCGGGAAGGGCGGAGTCAAGTTCCTCGACAGTGAAAAGTTTAGAGCGAAGCGCCGCGTCGCCGCTACAAATCGCATCGGCGAAGTTGTGGGTGCGGGCGATGTCAAGCCAGGTCCTAAGCCAAGAGGTAACCGGCGCCCGCAACTGCCAGATCTCGGTTGGCGCCAAGTCACCGGCGCGGTGTCTAGTGCCGGTGCGCGTCCCGGTCCAGGCTCCGTGCGGAACAAGGAGCTCGACTTGTGTGGGCGGTCCGGTAATCAACGGAATCTTATGCAGCATCGCGGCGGAGCCAAAAGCGATGACGCTTCCTGAGACTTTTAGCGCCCGGGCTATGGCCAGTTTGACATGTAGTTGACGATGTCGGGTGACTGGATCAAGGTCATGCGCTGCTGGAAAAGTCCTGGAATAGGTGCCGGACCCAAGTGCCGTCCAGCGCCCTGATCGGACCCGCTGTCGCACCTGATCAGCGGTCAGGCCGGTGCCCAATGCCTCGGCCATGGTGAAGATTTCGGGCAGTGAAATCGGGTCACGGGCATGGCTAGAGGTCATGGTGACAGCGTTCTGCATCAAGCACCCATTGCCAAACGACTATCCACAAGTATTGAACCTGCTCGTTCCGTCAGAAATCACCACAAAAATGACGGAACGAGCAGTTTTAAGGGCCTTCGATGACGGAAGGAGCAGGTTTAAGGGCCCATTGATGGCCGTATGCTGCGGGGGTGCGAATACTTCACCTTTCGTGGGAGTACCCACCGGTGGTGTACGGCGGCCTGGGGCGGCACGTGCACGCCATGGCACAGACTCAAGCGGCACTCGGCTTCGACGTTACCGTAATCACGCAAGGCAGCGAGGGTGCGAGCCTGGACGAAGTCGTAAACGGTGTTCGGGTGTTACGTGTCACCCCGGATGCACCGCATGTGCCCTTGGACGAGGATCACTTGCTGGCTTGGGTGGCTGGCTTCAACAGCGCTGTTGCGCGCGCGGGGCTCCGGCTGATGCGCACTTGGCAGCCGCAGGTTGTGCATGGTCACGACTGGCTGGTGGCGCATGCGGCCGCAGTTTTAATGGAGGCGGGCCGCATCCCGTATGTGACGACGATGCATGCGACCGAGGCGGGTCGGCACCAAGGTTGGCTGCCGGCGGATCTATCACGAAGTATCCACAGCATTGAATGGTGGTCGACTTATGAAGCCCGTCGAGTAATTGCCTGCAGCGAGCACATGCGCTGGGAGGTGGGGCAACTCTTTAGCCCACCGGTGGATAAGACCGTGGTGATCGCAAATGGCATCGACCCCGAGCGCTGGCGGGTAACCGCTAAGCAGCGGCAGATTGCGCGAACGCAGTACCCAGGACCGCTGGTGGTTTTCACCGGGCGCTTGGAGTGGGAGAAGGGGGTGCATACGCTCATTGATGCGCTGCCACGACTGCGTCGGCGGGTGCCCGGGGTGCACCTTGTGATCGCCGGCCGGGGGAGCGCTGACACCCAATTGATTGAGCAGGTTAGGGCCAAGCGCTTGCAGCGTCGGGTGAGCTTTTTAGGGTGGCTGCCGGAGGAGCAATTACATGCATTGGTCGCAGCGGCCGATGCCGTAGTCGTGCCTTCCTTATATGAACCCTTTGGCATTGTTGCTCTTGAGGCCGCGTCAGTGGGTGCTCCTCTTGTGGTCGCCCGCACGGGTGGCTTGGCGGAGTTGGTCGAAGATGGCGTGACCGGGCGCACTTTCGAGCCGGGAAGTTCGGCCGAACTCTCCGGCGCACTGGCGCAGGTATTACTTGACCCGCAACTAGCCGCAATTCTCGCGCGGGCGGCTCGTGCCAAAGTGAAGAGCGATTTCGGCTGGCCCGCGATTGCTGCTCAAACTGTGGAGGTATACCGGGAGGCGGTAGCCGATGAGCGTCGGCTGACAACAAAGCTGGCGGCCAAGGGGTCGGTGCCGGTCAAGGCACCGGCACCGTTGCCAGGGAACCTGCTGACCGGGGCGCCTTCTTAGCGGCTCGGTAGTCTTCGTGGTCGTGAGCCCCCGAGATCCGCGACAGGCGCGCTTTTTAACGGTGGCATCTTTGCGGTGGGTGTTGCGAAACCGGGCCTGGTCACCTTGGTACCTGATTCGGTATTGGCGCTTTCTCGTATTCAAAGTTAGAAATCCGCAAATCATCACCACCGGATTCGTGTTCTTCGGTAAGCATGTTGAGGTCAATGCCCGCAAGGGGTATGGGCGGATGGTTCTGGGCCGCTGGGTGCACCTTGGTGATGACAATCGAGTGCGGTGTCACGAAGGCACCTTGGTAATTGGTGATAAATGTGTTTTTGGTCGTGATAACACCGT
>SYJA01000068.1 GCA_005798555.1 Actinomycetota bacterium | reverse complement strand
CAGGCACAGGCACAGGCACCGGTGGGTCCGGTGACCGCAAGGACCGCAAGGAGCGTGCTCCCCGCGAGGAGAAGTCCGCTTTCATCGAGCGCGTTGTTGCGATCAACCGGGTCTCAAAGGTCGTCAAGGGCGGTCGTCGTTTTAGCTTCACGGCTTTAGTTGTCGTCGGAGACGGCGATGGCAGTGTTGGCGTTGGCTACGGCATGGCCTAGGAAGTTCCGGCCGCGATCGGCAAAGGAGTTGAGGAGGCCAAGATGCACTTCTTCAAGGTGCCACGGATCCAGGGCACCATTCCGCACCCAATCACCGGCGAAGCTGCTGCAGGCGTGGTGCTGCTGCGGCCGGCTGCACCAGGTACCGGGGTTATCGCTGGTGGACCGGTTCGCGCCGTATTGGAGTGTGCCGGTATTCACGACGTGCTGAGCAAATCCATGGGTTCCGACAATGCCATCAACATCGTGCATGCGACCGTTGCCGCCTTGAAGCTGCTCGAATCGCCGGAGGCCGTGGCGGCTCGTCGCGACTTGCCACTTGAAGCCGTGGCACCGGCCGCCTTGCTGCGGGCCCGCGCCGGGGTAGGTGCCTGATGGCTCAACTGAAGGTAACCCAGAAGAAGTCCGAAATCGGTGGCACCTCCAACCAGCGCAACACTTTGCGCTCACTTGGATTGAAGCGCATCGGTGACACCGTGGTTAAGGAAGACCGCCCGGAAATCCGTGGCATGGTCAACATGGTGTCTCACTTGGTTGTTGTCGAGGAGGTTAAGTAGCGATGGCACTCAAGATCCATCATCTGCGTCCGGCTCCGGGCGCTAAGACTGCAAAGACTCGTAAGGGTCGTGGTGAGGCGTCAAAAGGCAAGACGGCCGGCCGCGGTACGAAGGGCACCAAGGCCCGCTATCAGGTGCCGGCACGCTTCGAGGGTGGCCAGATGCCCTTGCACATGCGCCTGCCCAAGCTGAAGGGATTCACGAATCCCAATAAAGTCGAGTATCAGGTCGTGAATGTCGCAATGATAGCGAAATTGTTTCCGAAGGGCGGTGAGATCACTATCGCAGACCTCGTAGCCAACGGGGCCGTTCGCAAGGGCCAAAAGGTCAAGGTCCTCGGGCAAGGTGAGATATCGGTGGCCGTAAAGGTCAGTGCCGATGCCTTCTCCGACAGCGCCCGTGACAAGATCGTGGCCGCAGGCGGTTCCGCAACCGAGATCTAAACAGGAGGCACAGTGCACATAAGTGCGTTTGGGGCTGCCCTGCGTACCCCGGATCTTCGCAAGAAGATTCTGTTCACCTTGGGATTGTTGGCGCTTTACCGCCTCGGTTCAGTTCTGCCAACCCCGGGTGTCGACTACTCCGCGATTCAGCGTTGTATCGATGTAGTTCAGGATAATTCCGTTTATGCACTGATCAACCTATTCAGCGGCGGCGCGCTCCTGCAGCTGTCTGTTTTTGCCCTCGGCATCATGCCGTACATCACGGCGAGCATCATCTTGCAGTTGCTTACCGTGGTGATCCCGCGGCTGGAGACGCTGAAGAAGGATGGCCAGGCCGGCCAAGCCAAGATCACGCAGTACACCCGTTACCTGACAATCGGCCTGGCGATCTTGCAGTCAACCGCAATCTTGTCGCTGGCGCGCACCCCGGGTGCCTTGTTCAGTGGGTGTAATGAAGCCATCATTCCCAATGACTCGGTCTGGGTGATCTTGGTGATGATCACAGTGATGACCGCGGGTACCGCAGTCATCATGTGGTTCGGCGAGCTAATCACCGAACGCGGCATAGGCAACGGCATGTCGCTACTTATCTTCACCTCGATCATCTCTAGCATCCCGGCTCAATTCGCTTCGATCTTGGGTAGCCGGGGAATCTTCACTTTTGCCATGACCGTGCTCGTCGGCTTGGTCGTTATTGCACTGGTGGTTTTCGTCGAGCAAGCCCAGCGTCGAATCCCGGTTCAGTATGCCAAGCGCATGGTTGGTCGACGCATGTACGGCGGAACGTCGACCTATATTCCGTTGAAGGTAAATATGGCCGGCGTCATCCCGGTAATCTTCGCCTCCTCACTGCTTTTCTTGCCTACCTTGCTGGTGCAATTGACGGGTAGCCAGTCGGACTGGGCGATCTGGGTGCAGCAGAACTTTGGCACCGGAACGGGCGCCTACTACCTGATGGCTTATTTCCTGCTCATCGTGTTCTTCTGTTACTTCTATGTGTCGATTACCTTCAACCCGGTTGAAGTTGCCGACAATATGAAGAAATACGGTGGATTCATCCCTGGGATCCGTGCCGGTAAGCCCACCGCCGATTATCTGGACTATGTGCTCACCCGGTTGACCGCACCCGGTTCGCTATATCTGGGATTGATAGCCGTGTTGCCGGTCTTCGCATTCGGGGGGCTAGGTGTCGGCGGGAACTTCATCTTCGGCGGCACCAGTTTGCTGATCATGGTGGGCGTCGGGTTGGATACCGTAAAGCAGATCGAAGCCCAACTGCAGCAGCGCAATTACGAAGGCTTCCTGCGCTAATGCGCCTGATCATGATGGGGCCACCTGGTGCCGGCAAGGGCACTCAGGCCGACATCGTGTGCGCAAGTATGTCAATCCCGCACATATCGACCGGGGATATTTTCCGCGCTAATGTCAGTCAGGGCACTGCGCTCGGCGTCGAGGCGAAGAGATACATGGATGCCGGCGAGTACGTGCCCGATGGTGTTACGAATGCAATGGTGCGTGATCGCCTCGATAACGATGACTGCGCTGCTGGATTCTTACTCGATGGCTACCCGCGCACCATAGAACAAGTAGGTGAGCTTGACGCGATGCTGTTGGCACAAGGTTTCGGTATCGATGTCGTTGTCGAACTAACTGTCGATATCGATGTTATTGTCAAGCGCTTGGTGAAGCGCGCCCATGATCAAGGCCGAGCCGACGACACTGAAGAGGTAATCCGTCGGCGCCTTGAGGTATTCGCCGAGCAAACTGCACCACTTACTTCGCTGTACGCTAGTCGGGGTTTGCTAACACAAGTGAGTGGCATGGGCGAAATACCCGCAGTGACCGCTCGCATTGAGGCCGCGATTAGCGCCAGCGCGTGATGGTCAATGTTTCGTAGAGCCGAGTCAATTCAGATCAAGTCACCTGATCAACTTGCGGTGATGCGCCAAGCGGGGCTCGTCGTCGCACTAGCACTGCAGGCGGCTTCGGCGGCGGTGCGCCCCGGGGTGAGTACCCGCGAACTCGATGCCATCGCGCGTGAGTGCATCGCGTCCAATGGCGCCACCTCGTCATTTCTTGGTTATCACGGATTCCCTGCGGTGATTTGCACTTCGGTGAATGACGAAGTCGTGCACGGCATTCCGGGGGACCGCGTACTAGTTGCTGGTGATTTGATTTCGATTGACTGCGGTGCGATTGTCGATGGCTGGCACGGCGATGCTGCCGTCAGCGTCCCTGTCGGCGCCGTATCCGACTCGGTGTCGGCACTTTCGGCTGCCACGCAGGCCTCGCTTTGGGCAGGACTGCGGCAGGCGCGGGCAGGTAATCGGCTCTCCGATATCGGCCATGCGGTTGAGCTGTCGCTCACTACCGCTGGTGACTACGGGATTGTCGAGGATTACACCGGCCATGGCATTGGCACCAGCATGCACATGCATCCACCCATTCCGAACTACGGTAAGCCCGGCAAAGGGCCGGTATTAAAAGTTGGGATGGCATTGGCGATCGAACCCATGGCCACGCTGGGATCGGCTGAAGTCGCAGTGCTGTCCGATGGCTGGACGGTAGTGGCTATTTCTGGGGCACCTGCCGCGCACTGGGAGCACACCGTGGCTATCACCGAGGCCGGCCCTTGGGTACTCACTGCACTAGATGATGTCCGGCTGGGCCCAGAGGAGTCCGAATGAGTGAGCAGGTGACGCCGATCATGGCCGGTGGCACCGGGCGCAGCGGCACCACGGTCATCGCCGGGTTGCTGCACCGGCACGCACATGTCCGGGCCAGTTGGCCCCGTGAGGTCAAGTTCGTTAACAAAGAAGGCGGGCTGCTGGACCTGACACTTGGGCCAACGGGGCGTCGGGCGAAGCTGCCCTTGGGCAAGTGGGCCGCGAATAGCGAGCGTGCATTGCAGGCGCGATTCCGGGCCTTTGAGACCGGCATGCGAAATGAGTGGTGGCTGCGCACCAATCGCTTGGGGCGGGCCAGCGGGCTGCACCTGAGCTGGGAGGCGGCCGAGCGCGATCTGCTGCTCGAGCAGTTGTCGGCCGGGTTACCGGCCGACCCCATCGGGGCGGGCCGGGCCTTCTTGGCCGGGATGATCCGCTCCCAGCATGGTGCCGCGGGCGAGCCGTGGTGGATCGACACCTCGCCGCCAAATATCTCCAATGCGGGCCGGATCCACCAATTTTGGCCCGAAACTCGATTTATCTGGATGGTTCGCGATGGCCGGAGCACCGCCGCCTCGGTGCTCGCGGAGCGCTGGGGGCCAAGTGACCCGGTAGCGGCGATAAATTGGTGGGCTGACCGGGTCCGTCGGGCACATTTGGGCCGGCAACAGGTCCCACCGCAGGCGGTGCTAGTGCTGTCGCTAGAGGATCTGGTGGTATTGGACCGGGAGGCCAGCTACCAGCGGGTGCTGGATTTCCTGGCCCTAGATGACGACCCGGCGATGCGCGAGTTCTTCAATAAGCAAATGCCGGCGGAGCGGGTAGGGCTGGACAAATGGCGGTCCAGGGTCAAGGACCCGGCGGCATTTGCGGCGGCCTACTCGGTGGCCGCCGGGCAGTTGGAGTCAGCAGGTTTCGAAGTCTTTGCCCGCGAGCAACCGGTGCTGTAGGATGCACCCATGAGAAACCTACTGAAAACCAGCCTAATCTCCGTCGCCGCCACGGCTCTGGCCTTGGGGGTCACCGCCACTAGCAGTGCGGCGACCTTGACCAAGGACCCAGACCCGACCTTGGTGGTACTACGCCTGCCGACCCAGGTCCAGATCAAAGATGGCGTTGCCATCGTGCTGTCGCAGGACACCAATACCACGACCGGGTACTCCTGGAGCATCAAAGTTTCCGGCGACAAGTCGGCCGTGAAGGTCTACGCCGGCACCTACCAAGCACCGGCCCCGTCCGGAGCGGTGGGGGTCGCCGGCACCACCACCTGGTACATCAAGGCGCTGGCCCCGGGCCAAGCCGTCCTCAAATTGGTCGCCACCCCACCAGGTGGGGGTGCTGGCACCGTCAAGAAGTTGACGGTGACCGTCACCCAGTAGGTAGGCCCCCCCGGCTGGCCGAACTTGGGGGGCGATTATGAGGAAAAGGCCCGGGCCCGTAGACTCAGCAGGCTGATGTGGGGCTTCCCCGTTCGTCCGCTGGCAAATCCTCGGTTTTTCGGGTTTTTGGCGCGATTCGTCGGGGCCTGCGCTGCGAAAGCAGCAATTGGCGTACCTGGTGAAAGCGGAGGAAATGGGCAAGAAGGACGGCGCGATCGAGCTCGAGGGCACGATCACCGAGTCATTGCCCAATGCGATGTTTCGGGTGGAGTTGGACAACGGGCACAAAGTGCTCGCGCACATCAGCGGGAAGATGCGGATGCACTACATCCGGATCCTTCCGGACGATCGAGTGGTCGTGGAGCTATCTCCCTACGATCTCACGCGCGGCCGGATCGTCTACCGCTACAAGTAAAAAAACTCAATCTGCTAGTTCGAACTCAAGGAAGAAGCCATGAAGGTCAAGCCGAGCGTGAAAAAGATCTGCGACAAGTGCAAAGTAATTCGTCGCCACGGTCGTGTCATGGTGATTTGTGAGAACGTGCGTCATAAGCAGCGTCAAGGCTAAAGGCCTGGATGTAGCAAGGCGGGCATTCGGGGAGACAACCCGAACACCTGATAACTAAGTGGTACCCGACCCCTTGCGCAAGCAAGGACGACACCTTCGGACACGTGGCCGAAGACCTGCCTTGGCGGGCAGGAATGGTACTGCATCCATACCCCGTGCATAGGAAGAAGAGAGAACGCCCAAATGGCCAGACTTGTTGGTGTCGACTTGCCGCGCGATAAGCGCATGGCGGTCGCCCTCACCTATATCTACGGTATCGGCCGCTCCCAAGCTGCTAAGGCGCTTGTTGCGACCGGCGTGAGCCCGGACCTCAGGTCCCAAGAATTAAACGATGAACAACTGGTTGCCCTTCGGGACTGGATCGACATCAACCTCAAAGTCGAAGGCGATCTACGCCGCGAGGTTGCTGCCGATATCAGACGCAAGGTCGAGATTGGTTGCTACCAGGGAATCCGTCACCGCCGCGGCATGCCGGTTCGTGGTCAACGAACCCACACGAATGCACGAACCCGAAAAGGTCCGCGCAAGACCGTCGCCGGAAAGAAGAAGGTCGGCAAGTAAGCCGTCCCTTCACCCCGAAAACCAAAGACGAGAATCCCAGGAGAGCAGCAAATGGCCCCGAAGTCAGGTAGCAAAGTGCCCGCCAAGAAGGTGCGGCGCAAAGAGAAGAAGAACGTGGCCCACGGCCACGCTCACATCAAGAGCACTTTCAATAACACCATCGTGTCGATCACCGATCCAACCGGTGCCGTAATCGCGTGGGCGAGCGCCGGACAGGTTGGTTTCAAGGGCAGCCGTAAATCCACCCCTTTCGCCGCGCAACTGGCGGCAGAGGCGGCGGCGCGGCGGGCCATGGAGCACGGCATGCGCAAGGTGGATGTCTTCGTAAAGGGTCCAGGCTCTGGCCGTGAGACGGCAATTCGGTCCCTGCAGGCAACAGGTCTAGAAGTTGGCTCGATTTCCGATGTCAGCCCGGTGCCCCATAACGGGTGCCGCCCCTCAAAACGTCGTCGCGTCTGATCGCGCAGAGAACTAGGAGAACTGATACCAATGGCGCGATATACCGATGCGGACTGCAAACGCTGCCGCCGCGAGAAGATGAAGTTGTTCCTGAAGGGCTCCAAGTGCGAGTCACCTAAATGCCCGTTTGAGAAGCGCCCTTATCCGCCCGGCCAGCACGGTCGCGGTCGTTCGAAGGACAGCGAGTATCTGCTGCAGCTTCGAGAGAAGCAAAAGGCCACCCGGATGTACGGCGTGCTAGAGAAGCAGTTCGCTAACTACTATGTAGAGGCTCAGCGTCAGTCCGGCAAGACCGGCGAGAACCTGCTGCGCATCTTGGAATCACGCCTTGACAACGTCGTGTTCCGTGCCGGCTTCGCCAAGTCGCGCGATATGGCACGTCAGCTGGTAACTCACGGGCACATGTTGGTCAATGGCCTAAAAGTCAATATTCCTTCCTACCGTGTTTCCCCCAACGACATCGTTGAGGTTCGCGTTGGATCCCGTGAGATGACCCCGTTCGTCATCGCGCATGCCGAGATCGGCGACCGCCCAGTACCGGCATGGCTCGAGGTAGTTCCCTCGCAGATGCGGATCTTGGTGCACTCACTGCCGGCGCGCGCCGTAATCGATACCCAGGTCAACGAACAGCTGATCGTCGAGCTCTACTCCAAGTAAGTCGAGACCCAGCCACCCGGCTTGATCTCAAGCAGCAACATCGCGATGTCATATAAAGGTCGTCGCGGGAAGGAAGTACATCGTGCTTATTAGCCAGCGCCCAATTCTCACCGAAGAGCCCATCAGTGAGTTCCGCTCGCGATTTGTCCTTGAGCCACTAGAGCCCGGGTTCGGATACACCCTTGGTAACTCGATGCGGCGCACGCTGCTGTCGTCAATACCCGGCGCCGCTGTGACGAGTATTCGGATCGACGGTGTCTTGCACGAGTTCACCACGATCCCGGGGGTGAAAGAGGACGTAACCGAGGTAATCCTCAACATTAAGCAGCTGGTTGTATCAAGTGAGCATGACGAACCTGTTGTCATGTACCTGCGCAACCAGGGCGCAGGCGAGGTAACAGCGGCCGATATCCAGCCACCCGCGGGCGTAGAGGTGCACAATCCGGATCTACACATCGCGACTTTGAATGGCAAGGGCAAGCTTGAGATTGAACTCGTTGTCGAGCGTGGCCGTGGTTACGTGTCAGCGACTTTGAACAAGCAGGCAGGCCAAGAGATTGGCCGCATCCCGGTTGACTCGATCTACTCGCCGGTTTTGAAAGTCACCTACAAGATTGAGGCAACCCGCGTTGAGCAGCGCACTGACTTTGACAAGTTGGTGCTTGACGTTGAGACCAAGCAGTCGATGCGCCCCTGCGATGCTGTCGCGTCCGCCGGCAAGACCCTGGTTGAGTTATTCGGGTTGGCCCGTGAGCTCAACCTAGACGCGGAGGGCATTGATATTGGCCCATCGCCGACTGATTCATTTGTTGCTGAGCAGTTGTCGACGCCGATCGAGCAGCTCGACATGACCGTCCGCTCTTACAACTGCCTCAAGCGGGAGGGTATCCACACGGTCGGTGAGCTCATCACTCGCAGCGAGGCCGATCTCCTGGATATTCGCAATTTTGGGGCGAAGTCGATAGACGAAGTAAAGGTCAAGCTGGTGAGCCTCGGCCTCGCTCTCAAGGACAGCCCACCCGGATTTGATCCCGGGGCAGCCGTCTACTACGACGATTACGATGATTTCGAGGACGATGACTTCGTAGCCGCGGAGGTAGCCGAACTAGCGCCGATCGTCGCCGCCGTCGAAGAAACCATCGAGGATGACTCGGCGTTTGCCGAGGATGAGCGACTGTAATTCAGCTGGAATCACTGAACGCACTTCGACAGGAGAAGCACAATGCCTACGCCAACCAAGGGTCCACGTCTGGGCGGCAGCCCGGCCCACCAGCGGTTAATGCTGGCCAACTTGGCAACCGCGTTGTTTGAGCACGGCAAGATCACAACGACAGAGGCCAAGGCCAAGCGACTGCGGCCACTTGCGGAGCGCTTAATTACCTTCGCAAAGCGCGGTGATCTGCACGCACGACGCCGGGTGCTGATGGTGGTGCGCGATAAGTCAGTGGTGCACACCCTCTTCACCGAAATTGGACCGGGTTTCGCAACCCGGTCGGGTGGCTACATCCGGATCACCAAGATCGGGCCCCGCAAGGGTGACAACGCTCCGATGGCTGTCATCGAGTTGGTGGAGCCGCTGACCGAGCAGGTGATCGCCGAGGCGACCGCCGCTACTAAGCGGGCCGCCAAGCAGGCTACTTCGGCGCCCGAGGCCGAGGTAACACCGGTTGCCGAGGAGGTTGCTGCGCCAGAAGTTGGTGCGGCTGACGATGTAGGTGCTGATGCGGCCTCGGATAAGTCCTGACAGCAAATGATGCTTTGCAGCAGCCCGCCGCCGGATCATCTGGTGGCGGGCTGCTTCATCTCGCGTCGATGACCCGGATCCGTCTTGATATCGCCTATGACGGCCGCGAATTCGCCGGTTGGGCACGCCAGCGCGAACTGCGCACGGTACAAGGTGAACTGGAGCAGGTGATCGGCAACCTAGTCGGTGCCGAGGTGGAAATCACCTGTGCTGGCCGCACCGATTCCGGGGTGCACGCGCGTGGACAGGTAGCCCATCTCGATGTGCTGAAGTGGCCAGCTGATTTAGACACGTGGCGGTTGAATCGGGCGCTGCCGGCAGATATTCGGGTAACGGCGATCGGATTGGTGCCGGGTGACTTTGATGCGCGATTCTCGGCGCTGTGGCGCAGGTACACCTATCGGGTCTCGGACAGCCCCATCGGCCCGGCACCACTTGATCGCGGTCAAGTCCTGCAATGGGGTAAGGCATTGGATCTGGAGGCGATGAACGCGGCCGCCCGGCCGCTGATCGGCGAACATGACTTCACCGCATTCTGTAAAATGCGTGCGGAGGCGTCAGCGGTGCGAGCCTTGCTTGACCTGCACTGCGACCGAGTCGGCGCGGACATTGTCATGACCGTGACTGCGGATGCCTTCTGCCATTCGATGGTGCGCAGTTTGATCGGCGCCCTCTTACCGGTGGGCGATGGGCGAAAGCCGGTCACCTGGCCCTTGGAAATGTTGGTCTCGGGGGTTCGGGGGGCCACCGTGATGCCAGCGCATCCATTGGTTCTAGAAGAGGTCGGTTACCCAGGTGTTGACCAATTGCTTGATCGGCAACTACAAACCAAGCAGCACCGATTCCTGGGCGAGTCAGCCCGGTGAGCCACGTCGATGTGCAGCATGTCAGTTACAGCCTGCCCGATGGTCGCGTGCTGCTGGATGACATCACATTTCGGATTCCCGATGGTGCAGTCGCAGCGTTAGTTGGGCCAAATGGCGCCGGCAAGACAACCCTGCTGCGCATGGTCGCAGGTGACATCGCACCGGACACCGGCGCGATCGTGCACAGCGGCCGATTAGCGGTGATGCGGCAGTTCGTCGGGCAAATACATGATGGCACCGTTCGCGATTTACTGCTCAAGGTGAGTCCGCTGGTGCTTCGTAATGCAGCAGCAGCACTTGATGCGGCGGAGTTGCGGATGATGGAGATCGATGATGAGGCCTCGCAGATGGCGTATGCATCAGCAATTGCCGATTTCGGTGACGCGGGTGGTTACGACGCCGAAGTCACTTGGGATGTGGTGTCGATGGCGGCAATGGGTGAGACCTTCGAAGCAGTGCGGGGTCGCCGGGTAAGTACTCTTTCAGGGGGCGAGCAAAAGCGAATAGTTCTCGAGTACCTGTTTCGGGGGGTCGAGGAGGTCCTGCTACTCGATGAGCCGGATAACTACCTTGATGTCCCTGGCAAGATCTGGCTTGAACAGCAATTGAAATCCACATCGAAAACCGTTCTCTTGATCTCCCATGATCGTGAGCTCCTAAACCAAGCGGCGACCCACATTGTCAGCGTTGAGTTGGGAGCGGCTGGCAACAGCATCTGGGTGCACGGAGGGAATTTCGACTCCTATCATGTGGCCCGTCGCGAACGGTTCTCACGTTTGGAGGAGCTACGTCGCCGGTGGGATGAAGAGCTGGTAAAACTGCGTGCCTTAGTTCTGGCCTTGCGGGAGAAGGCGAAGTTCAATGACAGCCTCGCATCGCGATACCAGGCGGCTGTAACCAGGTTGAAGAAGTTCGAAGAAGTAGGGCCACCGATGGAGGTGCCACGTGAGCAGAACGTCAACATGCGCCTTCACGGTGGCCGCACCGCAAAGCGCGCTGTGGTTGCCACGCGCCTGGAACTAACCGGCCTGACGGTACCATTTGACCTGGAGATCTGGTTCGGTGAGCGACTTGCGATTCTTGGGGCGAACGGCTCCGGTAAATCACATCTACTGCGACTACTGGCACGTGGTGGGTCGGATCCAGATATTGAGCACCAGCCCGTGGGGGAGGTGGATATCTTGGCGGCCGCCCATAGTGGGTCCGTGCGGTTGGGCTCTCGGGTGCGTCCGGGTTGGTTCGCCCAAACCCATCTCCGCCCTGATCTAACAGGGCGTACTTTGCTAGAGGTGCTGCATCGAGGCGATGGGCGACGGGTGGGGTTACCGCGTGCGCTAGCGGCGCGGGCGTTGGACCGATACGAGTTGGCCGCGGCCGGGGAGCAAATATTCGACACCTTGTCCGGCGGCCAGCAGGCCCGGTTTCAGATCCTGCTCCTTGAGCTCTCCGGGGCGACCTTGCTGCTGCTCGACGAGCCCACCGACAACTTGGACCTAGCGAGCGCTGAGGCCTTAGAAATCGGGTTAGATGCCTTTGAGGGCACGGTGGTGGCCGTCACCCACGACCGCTGGTTTGCCCGAAATTTCGACCGTTTCTTGGTCTTTGGCCGGGACGGCTCGGTGACTTTGGTGGGCGCACCGGTCTGGTCCGGTTGGTAGCGGGAACCTGAGGTGTTTGCGCCTTTACCCACCCGATTTGGTGCCGGCGCGCCCACGTGGGTACCCTTGGGGGTCGCTCACGTCGAATTGGCAATTAATCCGAACCAGCAAAGGTAAAGGTGGCGTCCCGTGCGCACGTACAGCCCCAAGTCCGGTGAGATCACCCGCACCTGGCACGTCATTGACGCAACCGACATCGTGCTCGGACGCCTTGCCTCCCACGCTGCAACATTGTTGCGCGGTAAGCACAAGACCATCTTCGCCCCCCACGTCGACACCGGCGACTTTGTCATCATCATCAATGCCGAGAAAGTCGCGTTGACCGGCTCGAAGAAGCAGCAGAAGATGGATTACCGCCACTCGGGCTTCCCGGGTGGTCTGCGTGCTACGAACTACGCCGAACTCTTGGAGACGAATCCGCGGCGAGTGGTTGAAAAAGCCGTCAAGGGAATGCTCCCGCACAACAAACTCGGCCGACAGCAGATCAAGAAGCTGAAGGTGTACTCCGGGTCTGAGCACCCACACACGGCCCAGCAACCGCTGCCGTTCACTATTACCCAGGTCGCTCAGTAGATTCCCGGCTAAGACAACACGAAAGGATCCGCGACAGTGTCCGAGGCCATGATTGAAGAAGTAGACATCGACGTCGACGAAGATGCGGATGCCCCATCGGAGTACACCTCTGAGACTCCGGTGTACCGCGCTGTTGCCGCACGTGACATTGTCGTCGCACCCGGGGCTGCCATCGGCCGCCGCAAGGAGGCCATTGCCCGCGTACGCATGGTTCCGGGCACCGGCAAGTGGACCATCAATGGCCGCGCACTGGATGAGTACTTTCCCAATAAGGTGCACCAGCAACTGGTTAATGATCCGTTTGTGACATTAGGTGCCGAAGGCAAGTTCGACGTCATCGCGCGCATTAACGGTGGTGGTGTCTCGGGTCAGGCAGGGGCTTTGCGCTTGGGCGTAGCCCGAGCCCTTAACGGAATTGATGTCGAGGGTAACCGTCCGAGTCTGAAGAAGGCTGGTTTCTTGACTCGCGACCCACGTATTAAGGAGCGTAAGAAGTACGGCCTGAAGAAGGCCCGCAAGGCTCCTCAGTACAGCAAGCGCTAATCCCTTGGGCCGGCTCTTCGGTACCGATGGTGTTCGGGGCCTGGCGAACAGGGATCTCACTGCGGAAACCGCCTTGGATCTCTCGGTGGCCGCTGCCCGGGTACTAGGTGATGTCGGAGTATTCGCTGGCCATCGGCCGAAAGCCGTTGTTGGGCGAGATACCCGAGCCAGTGGTGAGTTTCTCGAGGCCGCTGTCGTCGCCGGCCTGGCAAGTGCCGGTGTTGATGTCATCTTGGTCGGTGTGGTCCCTACTCCTGCAGTCGCCTACCTAACCGATGCCCTGGGTGCGGATCTTGGGGTCATGCTGTCAGCCTCACACAACCCGATGCCCGATAATGGCATCAAGTTTTTCAACCGAGGCGGAGTGAAACTAGATGACGATATTGAGGACGCAATTGCGGAACGACTCGGTGAACCATGGGATAGGCCGATCGGCGACCAAGTTGGACGCGTGCGGGTCGATCTTGGCGCCGCAGTCGCGTATGAGCAGCATTTGCTCGACACCTTGCCGAATGCTCTTGCCGGACTAAAAGTTGTTGTTGACTGCGCTAATGGGGCCGCATCGGTCATTGCGCCCGACGTATTACGCAGGGCCGGCGCCGAGGTTATTGCGATCCACTCAGTGCCCGATGGTCTCAACATTAATGAAGGCTGCGGAAGCACTCACCTAGAAGATCTCCGAGCCGCGGTTCTAGAGCATTGCGCCGATGCCGGGATCGCACACGATGGTGATGCAGATCGCTGCCTAGCAATTGACGAATTGGGTGCCGTAGTTGACGGTGATCACATCCTGGCAATCCTCGCAATGTCGATGCGTGATGCTGGCCGCCTTGCCGGGAACACCGTTGTCTCGACTGTAATGGCCAATCTTGGATTCAAGATTGCAATGCAAGAGGCCGAAATCGTAGTCGTCGAGACCGGTGTTGGTGACCGCTACGTACTTGAGGAGATGCGCGCGAACGGCTATCTACTTGGGGGTGAGCAAAGCGGTCACATCGTGATGTCTGATTTCGCCACGACCGGTGACGGCCTGCTCACGGCTTTGCATCTGCTGGCGCGGGTCCGCCAAACCGGCAGGTCACTTGGGCAACTCGCGAGCGCGGTAAGCAAACTTCCGCAGGTGCTGATTAACGTCACGGGAGTCGACCGTTCCCGACTCGAAGGCTGCATAGAGGTCGACGAGGCGGTAGCCCGAGCCGCGACCGTGCTGGGCGAAGCGGGGCGAATACTGGTGCGCCCATCGGGCACCGAGCCGGTGATCCGGGTGATGGTTGAAGCCCCGACCCTGGAGCAGGCACAAAGTATTAGCCAGTCGGTCGCGGCGGTTGTTCACGGCGCATTACGCGAGCATTGACCCAGCCCCAAACCCATTGCTGTAAAAGCAGGGTTAGCCAACCGGCAAGAGCCATGCCGGTGATATTTATGAGCAACTGCATGGCACTTCCGAGTACCTCATGCCAGAGCCCAAAGACTGTCGCAATTGCGATATTGCCCAAGGCCGGGATTGTGGTAACCGAGATAAAGACCCCAACCAGGCCACCGGTGCGCGATGACGTCAATGAGAGCACCCCGGCCGCGCCAGCGATGAGGGCAATCAGCAACGACCACCAGTTCGGGCTGTAGATAAATGCGGTGCCCGGGCTTGGCTTTAGTACATCGAATTCAGTGATGAGGCCCATCCCTCGGGCGGCCAGGGCCAACATGGTGACAATGAGGATCGACACCGAAAACCCGATAAGCAAAGTGCGAAGTGCCTGCCGTAGTAGGTGTGGACGACGTTTGATCAAGGCTAAGCCAAGGGTTGCGATTGCGGTGAACTCCGGCCCGAGAACCATCGCGCCGATTACTAAAATCACTGAGTCGGTGACGACGGCGATCGCTGCCAGCAAGGTCGCCATAATCATGAAACTGAGGTAGGTCCAGGTTAATTGGGTGTCGTCATACGCACGCTCGATCACCTCGGCCCAGACAACGGCGTCCGCACTACTGCCGGGTGCCAGCCGCTCCGCAGCCAGTCCATTTTGCGATATCCAGGTGGTGACCGGGACCAATTGGATAGTGCCGGATTTTGCGATCCCCAGTGCGGTGAGTTGGGCAACTATGCCGTTGGCGCTCTCCCGGGGGATATCTGCCCAAATCACGTCGCCAACCGGCTTGACGCTGGCTGCCCGCCAGATGGTCAGGCTACTGACCGTGGGGTCGGCGGCCAAAATGGCACTGGCCGCCTCGCTTAGGTCGGTCGGGCAGGCTAGTCGCAAAGTGAGCACCCTCTACTGTGGCACCTATGTGCGGAATTGTGGGGTATGTCGGCAAGAAGCAGGCCCTTGAAGTCGTGGTGGCTGGGTTGCGCCGGATGGAGTATCGGGGCTATGACTCCGCTGGCATCGCGGTGATCTCCGGTGGCCGCCTAGAAGTCCGGAAAAAAGCCGGGAAATTGGTCAATCTGCAGACCCTGCTGGGATCAGACCCGCTGCCCGAATCCACCACCGGGATCGGGCATACGAGGTGGGCTACCCACGGCGGCCCGACCGACTCAAATGCACACCCCCATGTCAGCGAGGATGGCACGGTAGCCGTCATCCACAACGGCATCATCGAGAACTTTGCCGAACTTCGCGGTGAGCTCATCGCAGCTGGCGTCACCTTGGCCTCCGAAACCGATACCGAAGTTGTCGCGCATCTTCTCGCCGAGAAGCTGCCGGCAGCGGGCGGTGATCTCGTGGCCGCCATGGGTGAAGTCTGTGGACGACTGGAGGGCGCCTTCACCCTAGTGGCGATTGATCCGCGACAACCGGATCTGGTGGTCGGTGCCCGCCGAAATTCGCCGCTCGTTGTCGGGGTCGGCATCGACGAGAATTTCCTTGCCTCGGACGTCTCAGCGTTTGTTGACCACACGCGTAATGCCTTAGAGCTTGGGCAGGATCAAATAGTGGTTTTGACGGCGGCGAGCATTCGGGTCATGGACTTTGCTGGGAACCCCGTCGAAGCTCATCCATTTACCATTGACTGGGATGCATCCGCGGTTGAAAAGGGTGGGCACGATCTGTTCATGCTCAAGGAGATCGCCGAGCAGCCAAAGGCCGTGGCCGATGCATTGCTAGGTCGGGTTGGCGCCGATGGCCGCATTCAACTTGATGAAATGGGTCTGGACGATCAGGCGCTTCGAGACATCGACAAAGTAGTAGTGGTCGCCTGTGGCACCGCGGCGCATGCTGGCATGGTGGCCAAGTATGCGATTGAGCACTGGACGCGCATCCCCGTCGAGATGGAGCTGGCGAGCGAATTTAGGTACCGCGATCCAATTGTCAATTCGAGATCATTGGTTATCGCGATATCCCAATCCGGTGAGACCATGGATACCTTGATGGCACTTCGTCACGCCAAGGATCAAGGAGCCAAGACCCTCGCCATTTGCAATACGGTCGGGTCCACCATTCCGCGTGAGGCCGATGCGGTCATCTACACCTATGCGGGACCTGAGATTGCGGTCGCGTCGACGAAGGCTTTCTTGACGCAGATCATCGCCGCCTATCTGGTCGGGCTATACCTTGCCCAGGTGCGCCAGGTAATGCCAGATGAGCAGATCGCTTCGGTGCTCGCTGCTCTCGCAGACATGCCGGGCAAGGTTGATCTAGTGCTCGATACCGTCGAGCCGGTGCGGGCCTTGGCGCGCGAGTTGGCAGATGCGCCGTCGGTGCTGTTCATTGGCCGCCACGTCGGGTTCCCCGTAGCCCTCGAGGGCGCCTTAAAGCTGAAGGAACTTGCCTACATGCATGCCGAGGGTTTTGCGGCGGGTGAGCTAAAGCACGGTCCGATCGCCCTGATTGAAGATGGGGTGCCGGTGGTTGTCATCGTGCCGTCGCCGGCTGGTCGAGCGATTCTCCACGACAAGATGATCTCAAATATTCAAGAGGTGCGTGCCCGCGGCGCCCGCATAATTGCGATCGCCGAGGAAGGCGACGAGAAGATCAATGACTACGCCGACTTTGTGATTAGGGTTCCGGTGGTACCCCAGCTGATGGCGCCGTTAGTGACGACAGTGCCCCTTCAGGTCTTTGCCTGTGAGCTGGCCACGGCCAAGGGCCACGATGTTGACCAGCCCCGAAATCTCGCAAAGTCTGTGACCGTGGAGTAGGTAATGATCGCGGCATTTGGGGCGGCCACCGTTCGAGCCGCTGAGGCAGCCCACGGGCTGGAGCTGAATTCCGGGGCCTTGATGGACCAAGCGGCAACGGGCTTGGCGCGCCAGGTGATTTTTGTGCTCCAAGAACTTCGTGGGCAAGTCCGTGGGGCTCAGGTCACCATTGCCGTAGGCAGTGGCAATAACGGCGGTGATGCACTTATCGCAGGTGCGAAGTTGGCGCAGCGCGGCGTAGCAGTGACCGCGGTATGTGTGGGAGCCAGTGTCCATGAAGCCGGTCTTGCGGCCCTGCGACGGGTGAATGGGCGGGTATTGCAGTGGAACGCTGCTGACAGCATGGTGGCCCAGCAAGAGCCATTCCTTGACGTCGACATCATCATCGATGGCATCGTCGGCATTGGCGGCACGGGGGCCCTTCGTCCCGCCGCCGCAGCGGTTGTCGAGCTCATCAACGCCAGCGGCGCGCTGATCGTCGCGGTTGACCTACCCAGTGGGGTCAATGCCGATACCGGTGCGGTTGCCGGAGCCGCTATCGCAGCTGACGTCACCGTGACATTTGGTTGCCTGAAGCCCGGCCTGCTGATCGCGCCGGGAAGTGGCCTGGCCGGTGTGATTCACACTGTCGACATTGGGATCACCGACGCCCTCGATGAGCCGGCGCTTATCGCGTTGGAGGCCTTGGATGTGGTGGCATTTGTTCCCGAACCCAATAACGATGACTACAAATACCGTAGGGGAGTTGTCGGAGTAGCCGCTGGGAGCCGGCAATACCCGGGTGCTGCGCTTTTGTGTGTGGGAGCAGCGCGTCTAGGTGGGGTGGGCATGGTGCGCTACCTGGACCAAGGCGATCAGGTGGCTCAACTGGTGCTCGCGGCCTACCCAGATGTAGTTGCCAGCGGGGCTGACCCCAGCGCTTCGGCGCGGGTTGCGGCCTGGGCCTGTGGCCCCGGGTTTGTCCCCGAGGAGCGGGTGGCCATTGACGCGGTACTTCGTACTGAAGTCCCGGTCGTTCTTGATGCCGGCGCTCTGATGGCGGTGGCGAACTCAGTGCCCCTGCGCAATCAATTGGCTGGGCGCAGCGGGATAAGTGCTATCACCCCGCATCCTGGTGAAGCCGCTGCGCTCGCTGCCGCCCTTTCGTTGCCGGAAGACCTTGGTCGCCTTGAGTTGGCGAAGGTGCTGGCGGAGCGCCTACGGCTGGTAGTAGTGCTCAAAGGACCGGCGACCTTGATTGCCGCACCGAGTGGCCTGGTGCTCGTTGACACCATGGGCGGGGCGGAACTAAGTACCGCCGGCAGTGGCGATGTGCTCACCGGTTTGGCTGCGGCAATTCTCGCACGAGCCAGTGTGCGTGGCGATGTCGATGACTTAGATGATGCGGCCGTGGCCGTTGCAGCGGCCGTGTGGCTGCACGGGCAGGCGGGGCAACTTGCGGCCGCCGGTGGCCGGCCGGTGACCGCCGTGGATGTCCTGGACCAGTTATCCGGTGCGGTGGCGCACGTGCGTCGTTAGTTAACCCGTGAGGACAATAGAGCCATGACCACCGCAATCGTCGATCTCGACGCCATCGCCCGAAATTTGGACTTGGTGCGCGCCGCGGCACCCGGCGTCGAGGTGATGGGCGTAGTCAAGGCCGATGCCTACGGCCACGGCACGCGTCGGGTTGCTGAGGTTTTGCGCGCTCGCGGTGTCAACTGGCTCGGGGTGGCGCTGCCGAGTGAGGCGCTGGCCCTCCGTGATTTCGGCGACACCGGCCGCATCCTGGCCTGGTTATGGGCGCCCGGTGACGCGGACGTTGTGCGCTGCGTGGCAACCGGTGTTGATCTCGGAGTCTCGAATTCGCAGATGCTGCAAGAGGTGGTTGCGGCGGCGGGAGTGACAGGCACGAGAGCTCGCGTCCAGTTGAAAGTAGATACCGGAGTATCTCGCAATGGTTGTCCGATATCGAAATGGTCGGAGTTAGTCGCCGAGGCGCTGGCGGCGAAACTATTGGTTGAGGTGACCGCGGTTTGGTCGCACCTGGCCAATGCGGATCTACCAGATCATCCGACGGTGCAGGAGCAGAGCCGGCTATTTGACCAGGCGTGCGAGAGCGCCGCAGCCCTCGGCCTTGGTATCCCGATGCGCCACCTGGCAAATAGCCCAGCCGCATTAACGGCACCTAATACCCACTACGACCTGGTGCGGGTTGGCATCGCCCTCTACGGAGTGTCACCGGTTGCCGGGCGGGACTTCGGGTTACGTCCGGCAATGACCTTGGTCTCCTCGATTGCCTCGGTGAAACTGATCGACGCTGGCGCGTCGGTGTCCTACGGTGGCACCTGGACGGCAACGCAGGAAACACCGATCGCCCTCGTACTTGGCGGTTATGCCGACGGGATTCCGCGGTCGGCGGGTAACCGCGCGCAGGTTTACCTAAACGGCCAACTGCACCCGATCGTGGGGCGGGTGGCCATGGATCAGTTCATGGTGGCATTGGAGTGTCCGGCAGCGCCAGGTGATGAAGTCGTCATCTTTGGGCCGACTCCGACGGCGAATGAGCTGGGGGTGGCCTGCGAGACCATCGGTTATGAAATCGTCACCCGGATTGGTTCTCGGGTACCACGTGTTTACGTTGGACTTCCATGACTCGCGACATGACCAACGCAATCCGGGTGGTTGGCGGTGGCTTATTGGCCGCCGGGGTGCTTGCGGCAGGGGCCGCCGCGGGAGCGGCCGCGGAGCGGATCATGCTGGCCCGGGGGTCAAAGCCCGACGACAAGTGGTCAATGGACGAATTCGACCCAGTTACGAGTGAAGTAGTAACCAGCGATGGAACCGTGCTTCATGTTGAGATTGACGAAAATGAATCACCGCTCGCGATAATTTTCTGCCATGGATACGCCTTGAGTTTGCACTCATGGTATTTCCAGCGCAAGGCTCTTCAGGGCCAAGCGCGTTTGGTGTTTTATGACCAGCGTAGCCACGGCCGATCTAGTCGTGCCGATTTTGATTCGCACCATGTTGAGCAATTAGGCGAGGATCTCGGGGATCTAATAGCGGCTTTTGCACCGACCGGGCCGCTGGTGCTCGTAGGGCACTCGATGGGCGGCATGAGCATCATGGCATTTGCCGAGCAGCAGCCTGAGGTCATCCGAGAACGCGTCTATGGTGTCGCCCTGATTGCGAGTTCTGCGGGTGGCTTGACCGAGGTAACTCTTGGTCTACCAGCACCACTTGGGCACATTTTCCATCGCATTGCTTCACCAGCCGCCGCCGCACTGGCGCGGCGACGTAATATCGTTGAGCGCGGGCGCCGCACGAGTAGCGACTTAGGAATGCTGCTGACTCGCCTTTACTCATTTGGGTCGGTGGCATCTGAGCAGGCAGGTCAACTGGTATCAAACATGATCACGGCCACCCCAATAGATGTACTTGCCGAATTCCTGCCCGCACTCCAAGATCATGACAAGCGCGATGCCCTGCCAATACTCCAGCATGCAGAGGTGCTTGTGATCGTCGGTGACTCGGATCGACTGACTCCAAGATCCCATAGCGAGGAGATCGTCGGTCGCATCCCAGGAGCGGAGTTCGCCGTTATTAAGGATGGCGGGCATATGGTAAATATTGAGCACCACGAGCAAGTTGATGCCTTGCTTCAAAAGTTGCTAGTGCGCGTGAAGCGCGACATTGATGGCGCGTCCGGCAGCGGCGTTGCATGACACGGCTTGAAGTCCAGACCGCGGCATCGATGCAGGCTCTGGGTGCGCGGATTGGGCACCGGTGTCGACCCGGGGATCTTATTGTCACAGCCGGTGATCTTGGCTCGGGCAAAACGACACTGGTTCAGGGGCTCGGCCGGGCCTTGGGCGTGATCGAACAGATAACCAGCCCGACATTTGTTATTGCTCGGGTTCACGTTACAGGTAGTGGGTTTCCGCAGCTGGTGCACGTGGACGCTTACCGCCTTGGCTCAGTTCTCGAATTTGATGACCTTGGCTTGGACGCTGATTTCGCCGAAAGTGTGACGGTTGTCGAGTGGGGTGAAGGCAAGGCTGAGGAGTTGAGCAGCGATTATCTGACCGTGCAGATAGGTCGAGCAGATGAGGGCGGCGATGAGACCCGCAGGGTCGACATCAGCGCGGTGGGTGACCGCTGGACGGCAAGTGACCTCGAATTGATTGTCGGGCCATGATCCTATTGGCCTTGGATACTGCGTCGGCGGCCACTTCGGTGGCATTGGTCGATGGTGATGTCATCTTGAAATTCGCGCGTCATGTTGATGCGCGCCACCACGCCGAACTCCTCGCCCCGATGATTGCCTCGGTGGTGGCCGGGTGCGCCGTTGACGCTGTCGTGTGCGGGGTTGGGCCTGGCCCTTACACCGGGCTTCGAGTGGGAGTTGCCACCGCGCAGAGCCTCGCACTTGCCTGGCAGGTCCCGGTGGTTGGTATCTGCTCACTCGATGCCGTTGCCTATGCCGCGCGCGCCGCGGGAGTCACCGGGGAGTTCATCGCAGCGATTGATGCGCGTCGAAACGAGGTTTATTGGGCCCGCTATGGCGACCACCGACTGGCCGGCCCGTTTGTTAACCGCCCCGGTGAGCTAGACCCGCAGCTGCTCACCTTGCCGTGGGTAGGGGTGGGCGCCGACCCGCAGTATCCAGATGCCACGGCCTTGGCCCAACTCGCAATGCCACTGCTCCTTGCCGAGGTGCCGCTCGCTGAACGCATCACCCGCTTAGCCATCCATGGGACCGATGACGGCGCAACCGCTAAGCAGCTTGGGCACAAGCAGTTGTTGCCGCCGTACCCGCTCTATGTGCGCAGGCCGGATGCTGTTGCAGGTGCTAAGGCATGACAGCAATTGAGGTGCGGCCTATGCGTTGGTGGGATATCCCGGCGGTGCACGCGATTGAGATATCAGTATTTGCCACCGACCCATGGGGTATTGAGCAATTTTGGTCTGAGTTGGCAGAGCCAACCCGGCAGTACTTCATTGCCGAAATCGACGGTGACATCGTTGGCTATGCGGGCAGTTTCGTGCTCAGCCCCGAAGCCGATGTTCAGACAATCGGGGTTGCCACGGATCATCAGGGCCAAGGCGTCGGCGCGTTACTGCTTACGACCTTGATCGAGCATGCGACGCAGGCGCAGGCTGCGCAGTTGATCCTTGAAGTTCGCTCTGACAATGTTGCGGCGATCGCTATGTATCAACAATTTGGGTTTGAGCGAATTAGTTCGCGCCCCAATTACTACGCCCCTGATGTTGACGCTCTAATCATGCGACTACGACCACTTGCGCGAGCAACCACTTCGGGCGGCGGCAAGTGATGATCAGCGAGCCACTGGTTCTGGGGATCGAGACCTCGTGCGATGAAACCGGCGTCGGGATCGTGCGTGGCGCCACCTTATTGGCTGATGAGGTGGCCTCGAGTATTGATGAACATGCGCGGTTCGGGGGAGTGGTACCGGAGATTGCCAGTCGAGCGCACCTTGAAGCCATGGTGCCGACCATCGAGCGGGCCTGCGCGGTCGCGAAGGTCAAACTAAGTGACATGGACGCCATAGCGGTGACCGGTGGCCCGGGCCTGGTTGGCGCACTCCTTGTTGGAACCGCAAGCGCTAAAGCCCTGGCACTTGCCCTCGGCATTCCGGTCTTCGCGGTAAATCATCTGGCCGGCCATCTTGTCGTTGATGAACTCGAGCACGGTCCACTGCCCGATTCGGTAATCGGGCTGCTGGTATCGGGTGGACATTCGTCCTTAGTCCAAATGGCGGGGAGTGACTTCCAGTCCCTAGGGGCCACCTTGGACGATGCTGCCGGTGAGGCTTTTGACAAAGTTGCACGCCTACTCGGGTTGCCTTTCCCGGGTGGGCCGTGGATAGATGAAGTGGCGCGAAGTGGGGACGAACGGGCAATTGCGTTTCCGCGCGGTTTGACGGCAGCCCAGGACGGCGCGGCGAACAGGTTGAACTTCTCGTTTTCGGGGCTTAAGACGGCGGTTGCTCGATGGGTCAAGCAGCAGGAGCAGGCCGGTACCGGGGTGTCGGTACCTGATGTGGCGGCCAGCTTCCAAGAAGCCGTGGTGGATGTTCTCACTCAAAAAGCCTTGGCTGCGTGCCAAGACACCGGAATTGAGCATCTAGTCATTGGCGGTGGGGTAGCCGCAAATAGTCGGCTGCGGGCGCTGGCACTGGAGCGTGCGGCCCGCATTGGGGTGTCGGTTCGGATCCCGCGCCCGGTATTATGCACCGACAATGGCGCCATGATCGCGGCGCTTGGGTCGCGGTTGCTGGTGCGTGGTGCGACCGCATCGGACCTGTCGTTCGCAACGACGTCGGTACTGCCAATCGAAACGGTAGTGCTTAATGTTCTTAACTGACCGCCCGGGGATCACGATTGTCGATGGTGGCCTATCAACGCAACTTGAGTTGATGGGCTATGACATTTCGGGCTCCCTGTGGACCGGCCGGGCGCTGCTTGAGCAACCGGACGCGATTGAACGTGCGCATCGGGCATTTGTTGAGGCCGGCGCCGATGTTTTAATCACCGCGAGCTATCAAGTTTCGCGGCAAGGGTTCGTCGAGGCCGGATTGACCGCGGCAGCTGCGGATCGGTGCCTGCTAAGGAGTATTGAGGTAGCGCGAGCTGCTGGTGCACCGTCGACCATCGTGGCCGCGAGCGTGGGCCCATACGGGGCGATTAGTCACGATGGCGCCGAGTATCGGGGCAACTATGGGCTCAGCGCTGTGCAACTTCGGGATTTCCATCGACCGCGCATTGAAATCCTTGCGAGCGGGTCACCGGATCTGCTCGCGATCGAGACCATCCCCGATGTGCGCGAGATAGAGGTGATCGCTGAAATCCTCGAAGACTTCCCGCTCCTGCCGGCCTGGATGACGTTCACCGCAGCAGATGGTGCTCACACCTGTGCCGGCCAGCCGATTGCAGCCGCCATCGAGATCGCCGATGGGATCGCCAGCGTGCAGCTCGTGGGCATCAACTGCACCGCACCGCAGTTCCTGCCGCAGTTACTCGGGCGGATCTTGGCGACCACGGCTAAAGCGGTGATTGCCTACCCCAACGCCGGCGGGGTGTGGTCGGCGCAGCAGGAATCCTGGCAGCAGGTGCCTGCCGCTTCGGTAGCAGCGGCCGCAGCGGCCTGGGTAGGCCTGGGCGCCACTTGGGTTGGTGGCTGTTGCGGCACTGACGCCGCAGCAATCTCGGCGATCCGGGCCGAGGTGACCGGATAACCGCCCCGGTGCATCGGTGGGAGCGAGCCCATGAGCGGGGGCTAGCCGGCTGGGCCAGAGTCGGCGGTCTGGGCCCGCTGGCACTCAAGTTGACAGAGTGCTAACGGACCCGTAATGTTTGCTCTGGCACTCCCCACCGGGGACTGCCAACTATCAGCCACTCCCGCAAGGGAGCCACCCAACTCCTTCGGAGGGACGCCACAGTGTCGGTCTCCATCAAGCCGCTCGAGGATCGAATCTTGGTCCAAACCCTAGAAGCCGAGCAGACCACTGCTTCCGGCCTCGTCATCCCAGATACCGCCAAGGAAAAGCCCCAAGAGGGCAAAGTAATTGCGGTTGGCCCGGGTCGCTTCGACGAGGACGGTGAAAAGCGGATTCCGCTCGACATCAAGGCCGGCGATATCGTCATTTACAGCAAGTACGGCGGCACCGAGCTCAAGTACAACAATGAGGAGTACTTGATTCTCTCAGCCCGCGACGTGCTGGCAATCGTCGAGAAGTAGTCCTGCGAAAGCATCGTCTTTGACGTAAGCCGCCCCGGTAACCGGTAGTACCGGGTGCCGGGGCGCTTAGGTCAGGCGGGAACACTTCCGGTACCACGACTTACCTGAAACCTGACCTGTAAGCCCTCGCTAGCCCAAACCAGCAACGAAGGAAGCCCATGGCCAAGATCCTGGAATTCGACGAGGACGCCCGCCGCAGTCTCGAGCGCGGTGTCAATGCCCTTGCCGATGCGGTGCGCGTAACACTCGGCCCACGCGGCCGCAACGTCGTGATCGACAAGAAGTGGGGCGCGCCGACGATCACAAATGACGGTGTGACCATCGCACGTGAGATCGAACTCGAGGATCCGTATGAGAACCTAGGCGCGCAGTTAGCCAAGGAAGTCGCAACCAAGACCAACGACGTTGCTGGCGACGGTACCACCACAGCCACCGTACTGGCCCAAGCCATGGTTCGCGATGGCCTGAAGATGGTGGCCGCTGGCGCGTCCCCCTTGGATATCAAGCGCGGCATCGACAAGGCCGTGATTGCGATGACTGACAAATTGATCTCGATCTCGCGCCCGGTTGCTGGCAAGGACGAAATTGCCAATGTTGCGACCATCTCCTCGCAGGATCGCGAAATCGGCGAGTTGATCGCTGATGCGTTCGACAAGGTTGGCAAGGACGGCGTGATTTCGGTTGAGGAGTCGAGCACGACCTCAATGGAGCTTGAATTCACCGAAGGCATGCAGT
>SYJA01000067.1 GCA_005798555.1 Actinomycetota bacterium | reverse complement strand
CTGAAACTGCTCGAGCGCATTCACCCCAACCCCAAGGCCACCGGCACCGGCGCCGCAAAGGCCGATCATTCCCGGATAGGACATCACAAGTGCGGTCGGCGCGGATTCGGATTCCACCCGCAGCACCATGAGGCGGCCGGCTGTCCATAGCGGTAGGTCCATCGTCTGCCCGATAAAGCCATCTCGTCTACGTGCGACGACCGAGCACCCCAAGCCGCCGGTGAAACTCCAGACTTCGTCCAGAAATGTCAAGAGCAGGATGTCTTCGAGTCCGACATTTGCCCCGGCCGCTATGGCTACTACCTCATCCCAAAGATCGGGGGTGAAGGTTCTTGCAGTAGCGGCCAAGTCGCTGCGCATTAGCCGGTCGACAACTGCCGGAACATTGATCCCGTTTGCGGCTAGATGATCGCGCAGGGCCGCTACGCCATCGACGATCTGCGCGGCGCGGGCTTGCCCGTGGGTGAATCCGCGGGTGCTGCCATTGCCAGCTACCGTGAGAACGTCCACCGATCCGCTATTTCTTTCGTTTGATCAAAATTGTAATCACGGGTACGACGATAATGACGCCGATGATGATGAAGGGTACCAAGAATCCGGCACTTGTGATCAGGAAGGCGATTAGTGCAAGGAAGGCTGACCAACCGTTCTCCAGCCCGGCCAAGAACCCAGGTGCCGTACTCGAAGTCAAGTCAGTGATCGGTGAAATTGAAACGGTTACGGTCGACATGGCAACCTGTTGCCCCAAGTAGGCGCGCTGCCCTACCAGTGAGTCAAGCTCGCCCTGCCGGCTAGCCAGTTCGGATTCAACGGCAACGAGGTCGGCGACACTTGTCGCCTGACCCTGGAGGACTTCGAGGCGCTCGATCGATGCCTGCAATACCTGGATTCGGGCATCGAGGTCTACCACCTGAGTAGTCACATCCTGGGCGCTGATGTTTACTGAAATGACGGTGCCGAACGTGCCGAGATCGGCGACGAACGCATCTAAGGTGTCGGAGGGCACCCGGGCGATGATATTCGCGTAACTAGAGGTGCCGTCCGAATTGACACTTTGTGAATCAATGGTGCCACCGCTGGTCGTTGTCGCAGCAATTAGTTGCGAGGTGGCCTCGGCAACATCCGCCACCCGAATATCCACATAAGCGGTGCGGATGACTTGAGGTCCACTTATCGCAGCGGTGTCCTGCTTCGTTTCACCCAGCGCGGACTCAGGAGCCATCGCTTCGGCGGCCAGACCCGGGTCGATGCCGCCGAGGGCGGCATCAGGTCCCATTGATCCTGAGCCACAACCGGCTAGCAAAACTGTGAGGGCGGTTGCCGCAAGTGCCGACGTCGTCTTCCGGATCATCTCGGGTCCTCCTGCTGCTTGGCGACACCTACCGCTGCCTGTTGCTGCCAGTTGCTGCTCGATGCCGTTACGACGCGTACCTGGGTGCTTTGGTTCCAGCAAACATTACCTTGTCGGTGCGCTATTTTCGGTGGGTGAGCACTAACCCCGGCACCACCCGCGCCGAGCTATCTGCAGCCTATGAGTCGACTCTGGTGCAGGCTTTCCAGCCAGGTGGCACCTGGGTTGACCCGCGATCAGCCTGTTTCGAGCGTGGCCATGGTGCCTACGTGATGACGGCCTGGAACCCCGGCTTTGACCGGCCGACTGCGACGGAAAATGCCGCAGCCAACTTGCGGATGCACATAGAACTCGAAATTGCCGGATATGAGGTCTGGCCGTGTGATGGCGCCTCACCTGATGGCACCTTTGCAGAGCCTGGGTTCTTAGTCTGGGGAATGCCACGCGCCGAGGCGCTCGAGGTGGCCCGCCGTTACCGGCAGTTCGCGATCTACGAGTATGACGAAGGTGGAGTCCGATCGGTAATACCGTGTTGACTGCCCGGAGCCTGAGTGCCGGCCATCAGCATCTCGACAAGAGGATCGGACCATGGAATCGTTTTACCTGATTGCCACTCGCAAGCCGCGCCGTGACAAGCTCGCAGAGGCGGCGGCCGCACTACATGAACTCATGCTCGCCACTAGGGCCGAAGCTGGATGCGAAGTCTATGACTTGGTTATGGGCTAGCCGGGCCGACTGGGACGCACATATGGTGTCGGCGCACGTGCGGCACATGGGTTCGGTTCAAAACGAATTCTTGCGCGAGCCCACGCCGTTGCGGTTCTACGTCCCCAAATAGGTAACGCTCTCCACAACTAGGTGTCCTCAACCACGTGTCCTCAACTAGGTGTCGGGGGGCTCGTGGCCGGAAGGTAGGGGTGCTCTGGATCACGGTTGGTCAGGTACTTGGCCACCCCGTAGATTGCGCCCGCGATCGGCACGGCGATCAGTGCTCCGACGATACCGAGGGCGATGCTGCCCGCGGCAATTGCGATAACAATGGCCAGTGGGTGCAGGTTGACAGCCTTGCCCATGACTAGTGGTTGCAGTACATCCCCGTCGAATGACCCAACGATAACGGTGAGGACGATGACGAGTAATGCAATGATTGGACCGCGCTCCGCCAAGGCCACGATTGCCGCGAAGAAGGTGGCAACGGGTGCACCGATAACGGGGATGAACGCGCCGATGAAAACGACGGCCGCCAATGCCGGCGCAAGTGGCACTTGAAGTATTAGTAAACCGATGAAGACGAGCAGGGCGTCGCAAAACGCCACAATCACGATTCCGCGGGTGTAGCCCGAGATGGAATCCCATGCGATGCGCCCTGAAGTGTCAATCTGCCGCTGGGTGCTCTTTGGGATCCAGGAGACAACCCAGTCCCAGACTTTCCCCGGCGTTAGCAGGAAGAAAAGCACGCCGAAGATGAATACCGAACCGGCGATGATCAAAGTGCCAACCGAGCCAAGGGCGGACAATGCATCACCGAGGACCCCTTTGGCAACCGTGGTGCCAGCGGACTTGGCCTGATCGAGGAGGTTCGCGACCTGGGTGTCGCTGTACTGCAGTGGCCCGGTCTTGAGCCAGCCCTCAATATCGGTGAAGCCGCTCTGAATCGCGGTCACGAGCTTTGGCCCCTCGTTGATGGATGAGGTGATGACGACCGCCATGATCACGACGATGGCCGCACCGATTGCCACCAGGGCCAACACCATGGCAATTGGCTTTGGCAGAAATTTATGTAGCAAATTCATGACCGGCATCGTCCAAGCGGTGACCAACAGGGCAAAGAAGAGGGCAAATACCACCGGGAATACCCGGCCCATGATCGTCACCAGAACGGCGAGACCGGCGAGGATGATGAGAACCCGCCAGATGATGCCAGCGGTGGATTTCAGGGTCTCCGGAACGCCGTCACTGTTCGGCACGTGCGCTCCTTTGGGATGTGCTACTCAATCAATTCGAACCATACCGTTCGGCGTACTGAACCATACCGCTTGCACGCCGGCATCACCACCGTCCAGCCACTCCACCGCGATTTCGTCCAGTGGGCTGTCCGCGGGCTCGCCGAGCCAAGTACCGATGGTGTTGGGATCACCGCACAGTTCGATTCTGCCGATTGCCACCGGCCCGCCGGCCGCGGACGGGTGCTCGGTAGCGTCGCAGTCCCATTGCACGAAATATGGCAGTTGCGCGTCCTCCATCAGGTCCAAAATCCCGATCTGCCGCCACCTGAGCTCGTGGCCATCTGGTCGCACCCGGTGGCCTTCGCCAGACTCCCGACCCAGGCGCTGTTCGACTGGAGCGATATCGGCAACAGCTACCGCCCAGCCCAGCCAGCCACCACCTGCATCGGCACGCCGCTGCACCGCGCGACCGAAGGCGGCTTTGGCCGCTGCTGGATGATCCAATGCCGAAACCACCTCCACGTACATGCCCCCGGCCAGTGGGAGGATGAAGTTTCGGGTGCCAAATGAGGGGTGCCGCCCACCGTCGACGAAAGTCGCGCCCAGGTCAGATCCGATGCGCTGCACCACATCGGCTAGCTCACTTGAGGTACAGGCATATGAGATGTGGTCCAAGCGCATGCTGGAATCTTGCCCAATGCCCTTTTCGGCCCATCAAGCACCCCCCCACTTGGGCGAATGTGGCAGGCTGGGGACATGCCGGAAGACACGTCGACCCCCGGGCCGCCCGTCGCGCAACTCGATAAGAAGAAGTCCATCATCTTGGGCATTATCGGGTTGGCATTCATCGTCCTGATTTTCTGGAAGGTAATTCCGCAGATCGGCAGCTACGCCGACGCCCTCAGTGCATTGCAATCCATGGGTCCGATGTCGATGATTCTCATCATCGTCAGCGTTCTGATCTATCTAGTGTTTTACGGTTTTCCGTTCATGGCTGCTGCGCCGGGGCTCAAATACTGGCGCTCAGAGCAAGTCAACCAAGCCGCCTTCGCCATCAGCAACGGGGTACCAGGGGGCGGCGCTGTTGGGTTGGCGGTGCAGTACGGGATGCTCACGTCATTCGGGATCACGGCAACCGCCTCGACGGCCGCCATCACCGCGGTGGGCCTGTGGAGTTCATTCGTGACTCTCGGGTTTCCAATTCTCGGGGTCGGCGCCTTGGTGCTCGCCGGCCAAAATGGTGGCGGTTACGTATTGACGGCGCTCATTGGCTTGGGCGTTTTGGTTGCCGTCATCGTCATCTTCGTGATGGTGATGCGCTCGGAATCCTTGGCCACCAAGGTGGGCAAGATCGGCAACTGCGTCATCAAGCCATTTGCTGGGCGGATCAAGGCCCTCCAGGGGCTCGATCTGGTGGCCCCGGTAACCAAGTTTCGGTCCAGTATGTACGAGTTGCTCAAGCGCCGGTGGCTAGCCATCACCGTTGCCCAAGTTGCGGTTTCGGTGGCCCAGTTCTTGATCCTCTACCTCGCCCTGCGCGGAGTTGAAGGTTGGGATTCCGCCGGTACCTCGATCTTGGTGGCCTTCGCCGCATTTGCCATCAGCCAACTGGGCATGATGATTCCGATCACGCCAGGTGGTCTGGGAACCGTTGATGCCGCGATGATTGCCTTGATGACCAAGTTTGGGGTGGCGACCGGCGCAGCGACTGCGGCAGATTTGGTCTGGCGGGCGGCGTCTTTCGTACCGCAGATCGTCATCGGAATTATTGCGCTGCTGCTTTGGTACCGAAAGGCCGGTGAGCGCTTTGCCACGACCAAAGTCGGACCGACATCTGGTTCGCCGGTCGAGTCGGCATAACCACCTCGTGTCGAACCCAAAGTTGTTGTCGGCGTGTCGGTGTGTGGGTGGGTAAGGGTGATCTCCTAGGGTTAGGCGTGCCTGGTCGTCGCAGGAGGGGAAGCCTTCGACGGCCGGGCTTTTGCATGGTGGGCGAGCGGGCGCGTGGGTGCTGCGAGGTGTGCATTAGATGATCGCGAGGCAGGTAAGACCATGGCGCAGTTACGTTGCCTTAGGGGACAGCTTTACCGAAGGTTTGGTCGATGAGGTCGGCCCGGACGGGCGATACGTCGGCTGGGCCGACCGGCTGGCGCAGGTTCTAGCGCAGCGGGTCCCAGACTTTCGCTATGCGAATCTGGCGATCCGCGGGCGCCTAACCCAGCAAGTCAGCGACGAGCAGGTGCCAATGGCAATTGCCATGCGCCCGGAACTGGTTTCGTTCGCGGCCGGTGTCAACGACGCACTACGCCGAAATTATGACCTGCATCGCACCGCCACGGCGGTGGAGAACGGTGTTCGGGCCCTGCGGGCCAGCGGCAGTGATGTGCTGCTTTACGCCTTTGGCGATCCTGGCCGTCGCTCCATGGTGATGGGTCGAGTTCGGGGTCGACTGGGTGACTACAACAGTGCGATGCTGGAAATTGCGGCGACCTATGACTGTTATCTGGTCAATTTTTGGGGGGTAGCCGCCTTTGATCAGGATGAATACTGGGCCGCCGACCGACTCCACTTATCCCCACTAGGACACCAGCTAGCCACCCACTGTGCCTTGCAGGCCCTTGGTATCGGTGCGGCCGATTGGCGAACCCCGGCCCCGATCACCCCCGCGGCCCCACTGTCCCGCGCCCTAGGCCACGTGGATTGGGTACGAGGTCATTTGACGCCCTGGGTGGCGCGCCGATTTCGTGGTGCTTCCTCCGGGGACGGCATAGTTGCCAAGAGGCCAATCCTCGGCCGGCTCGACCCACCTGATTAGCGCACCTGCAGTACCGCGGTATCCACAGGTGCGTACTAGCCCGGCGGTGGATCCCCAACTTGGATTCCATGTCTGGTCCTACCGGCTCTGCGGACCCACGGTTGGGCCCATGACAACTAACTCGATTAACCGCACCGCGCCGGAGCCCGTATTACGCCTGCGCAGCCCAGACGCCGTCATCGCGGCTGTTCCGTACCTGCTTGGTTTCCAGCCCTATGAAAGCCTCGTCATCGTCTGGCTCAGGAGAAACCAGGTGCTCATGACCTTGCGGGTTGACCTGCCACCCCAGGCCTACACCGGCGACCACGGTGAGCTATCGCAGACCTTGGCAGGAGCCGCCGCGAACACCGCCGCCGATGAGGTCATCATCTGCATCTTCTCCGATACGGCCGGCGATGGGAAGTCGCCGAATCAATCCCTTGTCACGAAGCTGATGGTGGACTTCTACGGGTTGGGTGTCGAAGTTCGCGATGCGCTACTGGTCAGGTACCAAGGCGCGTTGGCAAGCACGGACGACGGGGGTCAGAGCGACAGCCTCCGCTGGTGGAGCTACTTAGGGGACGAGGGCTTTGATCAGGTGGCCGGCCGGTACCTAGACCCACAGGTCGTGCTGGATGTGCGCTCGCGATTTACCCTCGAAGGGATTGCGGCCCTGCCAGTCCGCGGTGATTTGTCCCGCGCCCTCGATCACGATGCCAGCGTCGGTACGCGCGTCAACACGCTGATCAGCGAACTCTCAGGTGATTTGACCGAATATCTAGCTGATGCCGAACTGGCCGGGTCGAAGTCTTTGTCTGACGCACTTGCAAGCTGGCGTAGTAGGGGCATTGACGCGCTCGTGACTTTGGTTTTGGAATCAGGCGGCCGCCAACTTAGTGATCAGGAAATCGCGGAGGTTGTCTTCTCGCTCGGCGATATTCGGATCCGCGACACCTTGCTGTGGCATCTGGTTCGTAGCACAGATCGACATGCAGCATTTGGGGCCTTGGCCACAGCACTGCGGGGTGCGCCCGCTGGTTGGGTGGCGCCGATTGCCACCTGCACCTCGATCTGTTCCTGGCTGATGGGCGATGGTGCCAGAGCGCTGATCGCAATGGACCGAGCCCTCGAAGCTGACGGCCAGTACTCCTTGGCGCAGTTAGTGGCGCAGGGCTTAGCGGCCGGCTTGCCCCCGACTTTTTGGACCGCGGCAATGGCCGAGGTGACCGAGGAGCAGTGCCGGTCAGGTGGTGGGTTTGTCAATTAGACCACGTCTTGCTAGAGTTCGGTCCGGTCAAGAGTGCCAGCGTTAAGTCCCGGCTAGCTGGTCGACAACCCTCCAACCGCGGTGGGGTGCCCCGGAGAAGACCAGGCCCAGATTCTGGGCAAGCGCGGGCCTCGCACCAGGTGAGGCCCCACAAGTTGGATTGAGGTCCACTGATGTGTTGTTGTCGAATTACCAGCCGCTAAGTCCTGCGCCATTTGGCGCCGACTTGGCGATCCCGAAGCAGTTCCCGCCGAGCGCGGTTGTCAAGCATGTTCCCCTACCCGAAATCTAGAACTATTCAACATTGAGAGGAATCCCATGAGCACCGGTTGGTCATTTGAAACTAAGCAAATCCACGCAGGTCAATCCCCAGATGCCACGACGAATGCGCGAGCCCTGCCGATCTACCAGACCACCTCCTACACGTTCAACGACACCACCCATGCATCTAACCTGTTTGCGCTCAAGGAACTAGGCAATATCTACACGCGCCTGATGAACCCGACGACGGCGGTCGTCGAGGATCGCATCGCAGCACTCGAAGGGGGTGTTGGCGCTCTCCTCGTTGCCAGCGGGCAGGCGGCCGAGACCTTGGCAATCTTGAATATTGCCGAGGTCGGGGATCACATTGTCTCCAGCCCCAGCCTTTATGGCGGTACCTACAACCTGTTCCACTACACCCTGCCCAAGTTCGGTATCGAGGTCTCCTTCGTGGAGAACCCGAATGACTTGGAGTCTTGGCGTGCGGCGGTGCGACCCAATACCAAGGCCTTCTACGGTGAGTCGATTTCGAATCCGCAAAATGATGTTCTGGATATTGAGAACGTGGCGAAAATCGCGCACGAGGTTGGGGTGCCACTTATCATCGACAATACGGTGGCCACTCCGTATTTGATTCGTCCACTGGAGTGGGGTGCCGATATCGTCGTGCACTCAGCGACCAAGTACCTAGGAGGGCACGGCACTTCAATCGCCGGCGCGATTGTTGATGGTGGCACCTTCGATTACGCCAAGTACCCAGAACGATTCCCTAACTACAACACTGCGGACCCGAGTTACCACGGGCTGGTTTACGCGCGCGATCTCGGAGTTGGTGGCGTCTTCGGCGTGAACCTGTCCTTTATCTTGAAGGCCCGGGTTCAATTACTACGCGATCTTGGCCCGGCGCTTTCGCCATTCAACGCCTTCTTGATTGCGCAAGGAATCGAGACACTCTCACTTCGAGTTGAGCGCCATGTGCAGAATGCTTTGGCTGTGGCCACTTGGCTAGAGACACGTGAGGAGGTGCTCTCGGTCAACTACGCGGCCCTGCCGTCGAGCCCGTGGTACGCACTTGGCAAGAAGTACGCACCGTTGGGTACGGGTGGGGTACTCAGTTTCGAGATCGACGGGGGCTTGGCGGCCGGTCAACGTTTCGTTGAAGCCCTAGAATTGCACAGTCACGTTGCCAATATCGGCGATGTGCGCAGCCTGGTCATCCACCCGGCATCAACCACCCACTCGCAGTTAACACCGCAGGAGCAAGCCTTCAGCGGCGTCACTCCCGGCTTGGTGCGCTTGGCGGTTGGGTTAGAGAATATCGTCGATATTCTTGCCGACCTCGATGCCGGCTTCCGGGCTGCGAAGCAGGACTAATTAAGTGACCGCACCAGCAACGTACGGCCCATTGTCGTACGAGGGTCCGATTCCTGCCAGCGCCGCTTGGCGGGAATCAGACCCTGCTGGTGATCGCTTGTTCTGCGATATCGGTGAGTTCACGACCGAATCTGGTTTTTACTTTTCCCAGGTCGAGGTGGCATATGAGACTTGGGGGCGCCTTAATGCATCCGGGACCAATGCGATTTACATCTGCCACGCACTGACGGGGGACTCCCACGTAACCGGACCGGCCGGCCCAGGTCACCTGACGGCCGGCTGGTGGGCGTCCCTTGTTGGGCCCGGTAGGGCGATTGACACCGATGAGTGGTTCGTGGTTTGCGCAAATGTATTAGGCGGCTGCCAAGGCACTACCGGGCCGGCGTCACCTGCACCCGATGGCCGGCCATGGGGCAGCCGCTTTCCGGTGCTGACCGTCGGCGACCTGGTTGAAGTCGAGCTGCGGTTAACCGATGCCCTTGGTATTGACTCTTGGGCATTGATGCTCGGGCCATCACTAGGTGGCATGCGGGTATTGGAGTGGCTGGTAGCGCACCCGACCCGGGTCCGTGGCGGCTTGGTTCTCGGAACCACCGCGGCGGTGTCGGCAGACCAAATTGGGACCCACTTCGCGCAATTGGCGGCGATCTATGCAGATCCGGCCTTTAACGGCGGTGACTACTACGACGCCCCTGCGGGGCAGGGGCCGCATGCTGGCATGGGGATCGCCCGGTCCATTGCGCACCTGACCTACCGAAGCTCAACCGAACTCGACGAGAGATTCGGCCGGCAGATCCAGGGCAATGATCCAGCCGATATCGCCGGTCAGAGTGTGGGCCAGCCGTTGTCGCCGTACGCCGTAACCTCCTATCTTGAGCACCACGCCGAAAAACTGGCGCGACGTTTTGATGCCAACACCTATATCACGTTGACCAATGCCATGAGTTTGTTTGACGTGGGCCGGGACCGAGGTGGGGTCCAGAAGGTCATCGGGCAAATTACGGCGCCACTAACCGTGGTGGCCATCGACTCGGATCGACTTTTCCCAAATCACCAACAACAGCAACTAGTCGACCTGGCCCCCGGAGCCGACAGGTTGCACATCGTGCACTCCCTGCACGGGCACGACGGGTTCTTGGTCGAGGACGAGCAGGTCGCCGCTTTCGTCGGGCAAGCGGTTCACCGCGCTCGCCCGTGCGTCACTAGGGCAGGATACAGCGGTGGGCCTACTTGATACCTACGACCTTTCGATGCAACTTCCGGACGATGAAGGTGCCCGCCGGTTGGCGGCGGCGCAGCGCCGCTTGTTGTATCTGCGACTTGTTGATGGCGGCATATTCGATGGCTCTGGCACCTTGGGTCCACCCCTGTGCGTGGTCTTCGAGGGCTGGGATGCCTCTGGCAAGGGTGGAGCCATCACCCGTCTAGTGGCACCGATCGATCCACGACACGTTCGGGTAATCTCGATTGCCGCCCCCACCTTCGACGAGAAACGCCACCACTTCCTTTCCCGCTTCTGGCCACACCTGCCGGGCTGGGGCGGGATGAGCATTTTGGATCGAAGTTGGTACGGCCGGGTGCTCGTTGAACGGGTTGAGGGGTATGCCACACCGGAGCAGTGGCGCCGAGCCTACGACGAGATCAAGACGTTCGAGCGGACACTGACAGACGAAGGCATGGTCTTGGTCAAGATCTGGATGCACGTGTCAAGCGATGAGCAACTGAAGCGTTTCAAGGCCCGCGAGAAGGACCCCCTGAAACGCTGGAAGCTAACCGCAGAGGACTGGCGCAACCGCGAACAGCGCCCGGCCTATGAACTGGCCGTGACCGAAATGCTGGAGCGCACCGACACCTCCCACGCACCGTGGACCGTGGTTGAGGCTAATGACAAAGCCTATGCTCGGGTTAAAGTGCTAGAGACGGTGAACTCAGCCTTCGAGCGCGGGCTGCGGAAGGCTGGAATTCCCATCGCGGACCCGGATCAAAAACTCTAGAAGTTATCCACAGGTCGTGAATTTCCTAGGTGACAGGGATTCAGCGCCGACATAGCGTGTCGGCGTGCATCTTTTTGTTCGTGGTTTGGCTGCACCGGCCTTGGCACTTGCGCTCGTGGCCGGGGGGCCTGGCCTAGCCCAGGGCCAAACCCGAAATGTCGATATCGCGGTGGACGATGCGGCCGACCGGTTTGTCGGTACCGGGGGCTTAGTACTCCCGGCAACCGTGGCCGCCGATACCCGCCGGGAGGTGGCCAACTGCACGGACTGTCGCTGGCGATTACGGGAGCCATGTGCCGGGGTATTCGCCCCTGGCTGCATCATTATTTTGCATGCCTGCGCTGGCGTCGATGAGCAGTTACTGCGGGCCTGGCTATCGCACGATGGGGGAGCATCCTGGCAAAATCGCGGCCTGATCTGTGTGTCGTCGGGCGGCCCGGTCACCGTGGCCGCGACCGGGGTGGCGATTCAAGACGATTTTGAACGCGTCATGCCGCGGGGTCGGATCACCTTTCAGCCCGGCCGCGGTGTGTTGCCTTATCTTCCGGTCATCTTCCACTCCGGCCAGCCGCAGTCGGTGCCGGCCACCACCTATCAGGTGGCCGGGCAGGAGGTGGTGCTGTCACCAACCCCGAGCTGGGGGTGGGACTTCGGGGACGGTACCGGCCTTACCACCCAGCTAGCCGGCAGTACCTACCCAGATCGCGCGGTCGCGCACAGTTATGCGCGCGGCGGCCGGTTTCAAGTAGTAGTGACGACAACCTGGTCGGCCACCTTTACCGTTGCCGGCCTCGGGCCGTTTCCAGTTTCGGAGCCGGTGACCCAATCGGCGATGGCGGTCGTGGCCGTCGGGCAAGCCAGGGGAGTGCTGATTCCCTGACCGGCCCCCGGTGCAAGAGGCCCATTTGCCGGTGACACAATGGGGGGCTACCGCCCGTCCAAGCCAGCAGGCTTGACACGGGCTCTTGTCGTGGAGCAGCGGGAGAAGGGCATCAGTTATCACTATGGCAACGAAAACCACGCCACCGAAGAAATCAGCAGCCAAGAAGGTTGCGCCCGTTAAGAAATTAGCAGCCAAGAAGGTTGCGCCCGTTAAGAAATTAGCAGCCAAGAAGGTTGCGCCCGTTAAGAAATTAGCAGCCAAGAAGGTTGCGCCCGTTAAGAAATTAGCAGCCAAGAAGGTTGCGCCCGCGAAGAAGGTTGCGCCCGTTAAGAAAGTTGCGCCCGCGAAGAAGGTTGCGCCCGCGAAAGTGACCGCCGTCAAGGTTTATCCGGTCGCCGCCGACGACCAGTTGATCGAGGTCGTGGAGACCGAAGACGGCCTGGTTGTGATCAATGCCGACGACATCGACCCTGCCGAACTTGCAGTGGTCGCTGTCCTCGAGGCCGACCTCGAGGCTGATATCGCGGTCGATATTGCGGAGGCGGTCGCCGACGGAGATGGCGAGGAAGCCAGTTACGTCATTTCCGATGTTGACGATACCGATGAACCCGTCCAAACGGTCACGGTCGCTGGCGCCACCGCGGATCCGGTAAAGGATTATCTAAAGCAGATCGGAAAAGTCCCACTCCTTAACGCGGAAATGGAAGTCGACCTGTCTAAGCGAATTGAGGCTGGACTTTTTGCTGAGGAGATGCTCAACGATGGCAAGAAGATCGAGAAGAAGCTACTTAGAGATCTTGAGTGGATCGCCCGAGATGGCCGAAACGCCAAGAACCATCTACTTGAAGCAAACTTGCGCTTAGTGGTTTCGCTCGCCAAGCGATACACCGGTCGGGGGATGTTGTTCCTCGACCTGATCCAAGAAGGCAACCTGGGCCTGATTCGGGCCGTGGAGAAGTTCGACTACACG
>SYJA01000066.1 GCA_005798555.1 Actinomycetota bacterium | reverse complement strand
GACCGCCAGGCGCAAGCCTGGTACGGGTGAAACGGTGGTGTAAGAGACCACCAGCACATGGGGTGACCCATGTGGCTTGGTAAACCCCACCTGGAGCAAGGTCAAGAGGGCCGCAAGGCCTGTGCAGACGAGCGGCCCGTTCAATGTCTGCAGGTAGACCGCACCAGGCTGCCGGTAACGGCAGTCGCAGATGGATGATCACCGAATCGGTCGCCGCAAGGCGGCTGAGGAACAGGATCCGGCTTACAGGCCAACTCGTCCCTTTTCATTTCACTAGATCGCGCTGCGGGGCAACTCGGCGATATCGGCAGCCGGATCGAGTCTCAATTCGCGCACCAGCGCCTGCAACTTCAAGTTAGCCGCCGCGGCCGCTGGGCTAACGTCGGCAGCCAGTTCCAGATCCTTGATCAGTCCGGCCAAGGTGGCGTCAGCGGCGGAAAATTCATTTTGGCTTTCGAGCCGGGCGCGCTTGCCCTTAACCATCGGCGCGAGCGGCCCAAGCTCCAAGACATCCAAGACGCGATCGATCGGCAAACCCAGTTGCCCGCTAACCACCAAGGCTTGGCGAATCGCCAGCAGCGCTTCGGCCAGGGCATGGTTTGAGACCAACTTCGCGCCTGCTGCATCTTCAGCACTGGCAAATTCGATATGGGCTTGGGAAAAAGTTGCAATTATTGGCCGGGCTCGGTCAATAGCTGTGGGTGCACCTCCGAGAATCACCGTTGCCATGCCATTGTCGATGGCCGGCACCGAGCCCATCACCGGGGCCTGCACGTAAATCACCTTGTTCGCGGTGAAAAAGGAATCAAGTAGCTTTGCCTCGCTGGGCGCGATGGTGCTGGTATTCAGTACCAAGGCATCAGGTCCCAAGTTCGGTTGTATTAGTTCGCTTACCTCAATGCAGGCTTTTCCGTCGTACAGGCTCAAGACCACGGCCGTTACGCCCGTTAAGGCCGCAGCAAGTCTGGCCTTCGAGTCAGGATCAAGGCGGCCGCCCCGGTTCCACCGGGTGACCGCAAATCCCGCGCCGGCGATCTTGTTGGCTATCGCAGTGCCCATTCGTCCTTGGCCAAGGACGCCAATACGAGTATCTGCGCTTAGTGTCGAAGTTTGTGGCTGAAGATTCATTGCCGGTTGCACGCCCCTCAGGTCGGCGAACTAGGTCTTTTTTGGTGGCAAGCCGATTTTACAAGGGAATAGTTATCTGCACTCTTAGGCCGCCCAGCGGGCTGTCAAGGAGTTCTAACCAACCACCGTGGGCCCCAACCACTGCGCCCATGATGCTCATGCCCAAGCCGAAGCCACCGCTGGACGTTGAGGGGGTCTCATCCAAGCGGGTAAAACGTTGCAGCACCGCTGCACGTTGAGCCACCGGTATCCCCGGGCCAGCATCGTCGACTTGCAGGATGGTTTGGCCGCCATGCTGGTGCAGGTGGATGTCAACCGCAGAGTCAGCCGGGGTATGCCGCGAGATATTCTGCACCAGATTTGAGACCAATTGTCGCCAGGCATCGGGCTCGCCGTTAATCAAGCAGGGTTCTAGGTCTATGGCGATGCGCCGGTTGGGGTTAAGTGCGATGAGATCCGCGAAGAAATCCTGAACGATCCGTGCGAGGTCAAATACCTGGAAGGTTTGCGGAGCGAGGGTATCCATTTTCTCCAGCACCAAGAGTTGGGTGACCAACCCTTCGAGTCGGTGGCTCTCGGTTGCGATACGAGCAAGGGCTCGGGCCTGCAGGTCAGAGGCTTCGGGGCTTTCATTCTGCAATAGTTCGACGTATCCGCGAATGACTGTCAGGGGTGTGCGGATCTCATGTGAGGCATTGGACACGAATTTTCGGAGTTGTACCTCTGAGGCCTCGACGCGAGTGATCGAATCGGTTAGTTCGCCGATCATGGTATTCAGCGCGGTTGACAGCTCACCAAGTTCGGTTCCGGGTTGAGCCGTCGGAACCCGCCGGCTGGTATCACCCAGGGCGATCGCCGTCGCAGATTCGACCATCGCATCAACCGGGCGAAAGAATCGTCTGACGACCGCCCAGGAGGCGATGGCGCCGATGGCAGTGACAAGGGCAACACCGAGGCCAATCGAGATCGCAAGTTGCTTCAGGTTGCTTTCGACGTCCGTCAAAGGCGTCGCTGCCACCGCCAGCGCCCGGCTTGGGTCCGGTTGGCGGGCGATCACCCGATAGGTGATCGGCCCGGGGACGGTGATTGCCGATTGCTGGGCCTGCGCAATTTGCGCGGACGTCAGGGTCGGAAATGGCAGTGGGTCCGAGCTGTAGCCAGCCTGCCGCAGGACGGTTATCGAGCCATCGCGGTTCACTCGCCCGATCGCCATCTGAATAAATGCATCGGCGGGCGCAGGGCGCGGCCGATCGGACATCGCCTGAACCCGGGCATCTGCGACCGCATAACTTAGGCCGTTATCGATAGTTTGGTACTGGATACTCGATGCGGTGAAATACACGAATGCACCAAGAGCCGCAGTTGAAAAAAGTATGAGCAACGCGGTGAGGATCGTAATTCGAGATCTAAGGCTCATGGTCACTTCTTAGCCGCGAGTAATTGATACCCGACACCGCGTACTGTTCTGATGGTCGCTGAACCACCTAGCTTCTTGCGCAGATAAGAGATATAGGTCTCCAGAACCGTGGTTTCGGTACCCGCATCAAACCCCCAGATCAGGCGCAAAAGCTGGTCCTTGGTCATCACTCGGTTGGTGTTTTCCATGAGTGTTTGCAGCAGGCGGAACTCGGTGGCGGAAAGATCCAACGCGTGGTCACCGCAACTTGCCTCGTGGGTATCGGCATCGAGCTGCAAGGCCCCAACAGTGATCAGGGCTGATTGTTGGTCACCCAAGGATCTGCGCAAAACCGCGGCAACGCGCAAGGTCAGCTCCTCGATCCCGAAAGGCTTCTTGACGAAATCATCGGCCCCGAGCTTGAACCCAGCATTGGTGTCATCGCGGTCCTGTCGCGCGGTGAGGATGATGACCGGGGTGGTGTCGCCCGCCGCGCGCATTCGAGTCAACACCTCATAGCCGTCCATCTTCGGCATATTGATATCAAGCACGACGAGGGCGACGGGGGATTCACGAAGCGTATTCAACGCCTGCATGCCATGGGAGGCCGAGCGGGTCTGGTACCCCGCGAGCCGCAGGGCGTCGCAGATCAGGTCATTGACATTGGGCTCGTCATCAACGACCAAGATCGTTGCGGTCATTGATCCTCCCCGAGTCAAAAATGTTCATCAGTTCGATGATCGCAATATGTGATAACTGTACGGCGGCCGACCCAATAATGAGCCGGCCGCCGGATTGATCAGTAACTTAACCGGCTGGTTGTGGTGCGGCTTGTGCGCCGCGCCCACCGGCTGAGCGCTCCGGGTGCGCAGCCTTGATGGCATCGGCCTGTGCCTGAGTGATCGTTCCGTTGGCTACGAGCGCAGCAAGTGGTCCACCACCAGTGCCCGTGGCCGCAGCACCGCGGGCGCCGGCTTCGGGGCGTGCGGGCCGAGCGGCCTTGATGGCATCGGCCTGTGCCTGCGTCAAGGTGCCTTTGCCAACGAGTTCGCTAAGCACGGCCGCCTCGATAACGGCGCAGTCCGGCTTGGTGCCGATCGCTTCGGCCGCTTCCTTGGCCTCGTGCATCTCGTATCTGAACGCTTCCTTTTGGGCTTCGGTGATGGTGCCCGCGGTTACCAGCGCTGAGAGTGCGGCGCCTTTTGGCCCCTTGGCTCCGGTGCTGCCCGGGTAGTCAGCGGCAAAAGCGGTGCCAGCGCCAACGCTGACAACGAGTGCGAAAGCACCCGCGGTGATCGCGGCGCGGGTGCCCCAAGTTGCAATGCGGTTCATTTCTATCTCCTTTGGCAGGGCTTCAATCGGTGAGGCCCCGGTCGGTTAAGGCAAGAGTGCCCCGCATATTTGTGCTACTCATTGGGCAAACATGTGGAATTCATGTGAATGAGATAAATCAGCCCTTGGCGGGGGGTAGAACAATGCGCCACGCCACTACCTGCTCAGGGTCAAAGGTGACGACCGCACCCGTGCGCTTTCGCACGGTGGTCAAAGTCTCAAGGACCCCGACGAGTTCGGTGGGTCCGGTGGGTTCATGCAACCGCATGGTGACCCGCAGGCCAATTTGGCCGGCACCTGGATGTGGTGCTTTCGGGGGCGTCGATGGCATGGTGCCCATTGTGGCGGGTGGCACCCGCGTAAACTCCCGCTGTGCCTGAAAAATTCCCGGATGTTGACTTCGCCGACGTGCTCAAGGCGAATGCGGAGTTCAGCAAGTCATTTACTTTTGCCGGCCAGCCCGGCCGGGCCGGGCGGGGTCTGGCGATCGTGACCTGCATGGATTCGCGAATCAGCCCGCTAGCGGTCGTTGGGATGCAGGCTGGTGATGCGAAGATCCTGCGCAATGCCGGCGCCCGTGTGACCGAGGATGTGCTGCGCACCTTGGTGCTGGCAACCTACCTCCTAGGAGTTGACCGAATCTTGGTCATGCCGCATACCGACTGCCGAATGGCACAGGCCCAGGAGCCGGAAATTCACGCAACAATTGCAGAGCAATACGGGGTCGACACTCGCAGCCTTGAGTTTCGCACCGTGGTGGATCAGCGGGCGGCGCTGATAACGGACGTAACTCGGATCCGGTCATTTCCATTGATCCCGAGTACGGTGGCAGTTGCCGGCGCGATCTATGACGTTCGCACCGGATCCCTTGATCCGGTGGACTGCTAATCCGACTTGGCTAGCCAACCCAGCGCAGGTGGGTTAGGCAGACGTACGACTCCTTAACGCCGATTCCGGGGATTTCCACCGTGGTGCACTCAGGGGTCGAGGGCCGCGCCCACGGCGGGATACTGCCCCAGAACACGTCGACCTGCTCGCGGGTTGGCGCATACATTGCGATGACAGTAGGCCGACTGAGCTCAAGTCGGTCAGCGTCATCGCGGGTCAAGGTGGCCGCGCCCGTGACATTGTTGTATGCACCCCAAAGCTGCATGGCGGCAACCGCCGACAGCATGCGTTCCGGATCCGTCCAGATGCCAACCGTGTCGGTCGGCGAAGTGCTTTCTATGAGCCACTGCTCGGCTTTGATTTTTTCACCCATGATTTGCTCGCCGCCGAAATCCACATAGGCCGCCCTGAATGGATATTGCCCGTAGATGCCGATCAGGCCGCGGCCGTTTTGGAGCAGTTGCATCCCGACCGCGGTGCTGGACAGGGCAACTAGAACTGCAATCGCTGAGGGCAAATTTGCGCTTCGACGGGCAACTAGCGCTGCGAGCAGGAAGGCCAGGCAGATGACGATTGCTATCAGGGCGCCTTGGGCGCGCCCAATTACCGCCTCCCACCTGCCACTCCACAGAACTAGCGGGATGGCAGCCAGGGGAATTAACAAGGTGATGGGCGGCAGGCGCCGACTCCTCAGCAGTGCAGCAGCAGCCAGTGCGAATGCCGCCAGTGAGCCGGGCCAGAGTTTTGCGACATAGTGCGGGGCTTCAAGCCATGGCCCGGGGATGAGGGCGAAGTAGATAGCGGTGAAGGCGATATTGGCGCCGGCGATCACGACCGCGGTGATCGCCCAGTGGTTACCTCGGGTGGTGATGGCCGCGATCAACGAGACTATTAGGGCCGAAACAGGCACAAGTAAGGCGATGTCACTTGCCCAGATCAGTGGGTCGCTGATGAAGCTCGCGTAATCGAGGCGACCATTCCAGTCAAGATACGTGCGCACCCAGTTTTTACCAGGAAAAAGCAGCAAGCCGAACCCGATGAAGACCAAAAAGGTAATTGCGAAACCGACTACCGCTGCAACCAGATCGGTGAATATCGTGCGCCAGCGCCCTACCGACGCCCTAAAGGTGCCAACTAGGCGAATACCGACCCAGATCGATAGTGCGAGGAATAAGGCGTATGGGTTGAGCATCAGGAGCCAAGCGGAAATCACCCCGGATAACAGTGCGGGGAGCCAGCGCACCCGCGGCGTGCCAAATGCGCACCAGGTGGCAAGTGCGATGAACGTCATGGTGGCGGCAAGGATGGCGCCGGTGAGATAGGGGTTACCCACGTAGCTGAGCAGCATCGTGTTCAAAGCTGCGAAGAGGGCAACGATCGCGGCGAGCCCTCGGGAACTGCTTTGCCTGACCAGCCAATACAAGGATGCGACGAATAAGGCGATCAAGAGAAACCGCCAGAGCATGAAGCCATGCCAAGGACCCAGGACTGTTACCAGTGCACGCACCGGCGCGATGAAGCCGAGTCTGGTCCAGTAGTAGGCCGGTTCGAGGGCCCGATCGGTAACCTCACTGCCGAAGATCGCAAGTGATGCGTAGAACTCGGAGTCGGGTGAGTTGAACCCGGCCCAGTGCCGGGATCCGGATAAGAAGGCACTAAAGACCGAGATAGCGGCGACAATGGCAGTATCGAGGGCGAGGGGACGCACTCTTGAGCTAGTAGCAACCGGTGTTGCTGCTTGGCTCACGGCCTTAGCGTAGCCGGGGCTAAGTTCAGGGGCTGGCATCCTCGCTGCCGACCCCGTGGTGCACATGGAACAGGTTTGTGGGGTCGTACTTCTTCTTGATGCGCAGTAATCGCGGGTAGTTGGTGCCCCAGAACTCCGATTGCCAATTCGGCTCGAAGTAGT
>SYJA01000065.1 GCA_005798555.1 Actinomycetota bacterium | reverse complement strand
CCTGGCTGTGCTCGGTAACCCCGAGGCCGTAGTAGATGGCGGAGTTCGGGCCGGCGGCGTAGAGACGAGCCGCACCGCGAAGATCTTCGGCCGGCACTCCGGATTCGGTGGCAACTGCTTCCGGGCTATTGCTAGGGAGCCGAATGAATTCCGCCCAAGCCTGGAAAGATTCGTCATCGCAGCGCGCAGCTACGAATGCTTTGTCATGAAGTTCTTCGGTCACGATGACATGAGCCAGCGCATTGATGACGGCAACGTTGGTGCCCGGCTGCAACTGCAGGTGATAGTCGGCCTCGATATGCGGTGAACGCACCAATTGGGTGGCCCGTGGATCAACCACGATCAATTTGGCGCCAGCCCGGAGGCGGCGCTTCATCCGAGACCCAAAGACCGGATGGGCATCGATTGGGTTGGCTCCGATGACCAAGATTACGTCGGATTTCTCGACGGACTTGAAATCTTGGGTGCCGGCCGACGTGCCGAAGGTCTTTTTGAGTCCGTAGCCGGTTGGTGAATGGCAGACCCGGGCGCAGGTATCAACATTGTTGTTTCCGAACGCTGCTCGAACGAGCTTTTGGACTACAAACACATCCTCGTTAGTGCATCTCGATGAGGTGATGCCGCCGATGCTGTCGATTCCGTACTGAGCCTGGATTTCTTTGAGTTTATTCGCTGCATACCCGATCGCCTCTTCCCACGGAACTTCGCGCCACGGGTCGGTGATGGCTTCTCTGATCATCGGCTTCAGCACTCGATCCGGGTGCGTGGTGTAGCCGAAGGCGAAGCGCCCCTTGACGCAGGAGTGGCCCTCGTGCGCGCCACCATCTATGTAGGGCACCATGCGCACCAGTTCGTCACCGCGCAGCTCAGCCTTAAAGGTGCACCCCACCCCGCAAAAGGCGCAGGTGGTCAGCACGGTTCGGGTGGGAGTGCCGAGTACGATTAACGCCTTTTCCTGCAGGGTTGACGTCGGGCAGGCCTGCACGCAGGCACCGCAGGAAACACACTCACTCTCGAGAAAATTCAAGCCGCCGGGGCTGACTTTGGAGTCGAAGCCGCGACCCTCAATGGTCAGCGCGAAGGTGCCCTGAACCTCACTGCACGCGCGCACGCAGCGGCTGCAGACAATGCACTTGCTCTCGTCGAAGGAGAAATACGGATTGCTGTCGTCGGTTGGTGCATCAAGGTGGTTCTCACCGGCGTATCCGTAGCGCACATCCCGTAACCCGACCACACCCGCCATGTCCTGGAGCTCGCAGTCACCGTTAGCCGGGCAGGTCAGGCAATCAAGTGGATGGTCGGAAATGTAGAGTTCCATCACCCCGCGACGCAGCCGATCGAGTTTGGGGGAGTTGGTGTGCACCACCATGCCAGGCTCACATGGGGTGGTGCAGGAGGCCGGAGTCCCCTTCTTGCCATCGATTTCAACCAGGCAAAGGCGGCACGAGCCAAATGGCTCGAGTGAGTCGGTTGCGCAAAGTTTCGGTATTGGTATGCCGGCCTCACTTGCCGCGCGCAGGACGGAAGTGCCGGTTGGCACCGAGATGTCATGGCCATCGATACTGACTGCAACGCTGTCGGGGCCGGTTTTGGCCGGGGTGCCGTAGTCGTGCTCGCGCAATATTGTCATCTCTGGAAGTCCTCAGGGAATTGGCGAAGTGCACTCAAAACCGGTATTGGGGTCAAGCCGCCCATGGCACATAGTGAACCATCTGCCATCAGGTCGCACAAGTCATTGAGTAGTTCCAGGTTTTCGGTGCGATCGACATTGTTGGTGATCTTGTCGATCACTTCGGTTCCGCGCACTGATCCTACCCGGCACGGGGTGCACTTGCCACATGACTCCTTAGCGCAGAACTCCATGGCAAAGCGCGCCTGCTGGGCCATATCGACTAGGTCGTCGAAGACGACGATGCCCCCGTGCCCGAGCATGCCCCCGGCGGCCAGTAAGGCCTCGTAGTCCATCGCGACATCGAGGGCACTCGCCGGGAAGTAGGCACCTAGGGGTCCGCCCACCTGAACCGATCGCACCGGTCGACCGGTTCGGGTGCCGCTGCCGTACGACTCAACTAACTCCTTGAGGCTGATCCCGAAGGCGCGCTCCACGATCCCACCCCGAGCGATATTGCCGGCGAGTTGGAATACCTGGGTACCGCGGGAGCGGTCAGCGCCAAGGGCTTGGTAGGCGGCGGCGCCTTGGGCCAAGATCATCGGCACGGTGCCCAAGGTCAAGACATTGTTGACGATGGTGGGCTCACCGAAAAGCCCGTGCAGGGCCGGAATCGGCGGCTTGGCGCGCACCATTCCGCGTTTGCCCTCAAGGCTTTCGAGCATCGCGGTTTCCTCACCGCAGACGTACGAGCCGGCGCCGACCCGCACGGAGATGTCGAAAGCCTTACCGCTACCGAGTACATCGTCACCGAGTAGTCCGCATCCCCTGGCGATCAGCAAGGCGGCTCGCATGGTGGCAATTGCATCCGGGTACTCGGACCGGATGTAGATCAGACCTTTGGTTGCCCCGCCGGCGATGCCGGCGATGGCCATGCCTTCAATGAGGGTGAATGGGTCACCTTCCATCAGCATTCGATCGGCGAAGGTGCCGCTATCGCCTTCATCGGCATTGCAGCAGACGTACTTTTGCGCCGACTCAGTCTCCAATACCGTGCGCCACTTGATACCGGCCGGGAACCCGGCGCCACCTCGACCGCGCAACCCGGAGGCTAGTACTTCCTCGACTGTTTTCGAAGGTCCAAGTGCAATGGCTGTGCGCAGACCCTTTAGGCCACCGTGGGCTTCGTAGTCATTGATGTCGAGTGGATCAATCACGCCGACCCGCGCAAAAGTGATGCGCTGTTGGTCGGCTAGCCACGGGATTTCCTCAACAATACCAACAGAAAATTTGTTTTCCGCTCCGGTCAGGAACTGCGCATCAAACAGTGCGGTGACGTCGGCTTCGGCAATCGGGCCGTAGCCGACCCGACCGTCAACTGTCACCACTTCAACAAGTGGTTCTAACCAGAGCAGGCCCCGTGAGCCGTTTCGCACCAACCGAATATCAATATTTCGTCGCTTCGCTTCGGCAGAAATCGCTAGGGCAACGGCATTCGCTCCGACCGAGGTAGCGGCGCTGTCGATGGGCACATAGACGGTCGTTGTCATAGTGCCACCCGCGCATCGGAAAGGGCAGATTCGAGAGTAGTCGCCGTGAGTCGACCGACGAGCCGCTCATTGATGAGCGCGGCTGGGCCTAGTGCGCAGTTGCCGAGGCAGAAGACCTCGACGAGATCAACCACGCCATCGGCCGATCGTCCACCAAGTGGCGCAATTTCCGTCTCCAGGTGTGCAACCAACTCCCGTGAACCGCTCGCTTGACAGGCCTCGGCGACACAAACCGCGACCGTTATCGGCGCCGGCGGTGTTGTTCGCAACTCGTGGTAGTACGTGAGCACCCCGTGCACATCGGCCACTGAGACATTAAGTGTCACCGCGACTTGGGCGACCGCCTCCTTGGGCACGTAGCCAAAATGCTGCTGCACCGCCTGCAGTGCCGGGAGGATGAGGCGCTCGTCGGCCGGTAGGCGCTGAAGGAGCTCTTGGCCGGCCTCCAGTGCCCAGGGGCTTACTCGGTGCGCCACTAACGTCATCCTTTCGCCCGGAGTGGATGCGGCCTTTGAGAGTTATCTTAAGGGAAGTTAGAAAAGTTTCTTTGGTCAGTATGCCAATTCCGGTTGACATTAGCCAAGCTAGAGAGGAAGGTCCGCATTAAGGCGAATCGACGCGCACGCTGCCCGCTCTTAGGGGGGTTAGCAGCGTGCACATGAAAGGTGGCGCATATGGGCGCAGTTGGATTGCTCTATGTCGGTGCAATTCTCTTCCTAAATGGGACGATGTTGCTCGGCTGGATTGACGGTAAATCGGCAGCACCGCTGAATATCTTCGTGGGAATCCTTCAAGTTATAACGCCAACCTATTTGATTATCAATGCAGACGGCGATATGACGACGATTCTCGGGGCATCAGGGCTGTACTTGTTTGGTTTCACGTATCTTTATGTTGCATTCAATCTGCTTTTCGACCTGGACGGAACTGGTCTGGGGATGTTTTCTTTGTATGTTGCGATTGCAGCCGTCTTCTTCTCGCTGGTTGCATTCAATGCAGGAGACGCCGTCTTCGGGGTCATCTGGCTCTACTGGGCCTTCCTCTGGTTGCTCTTCTACCTACTGCTGGCACTTAAGCGCGAGAATCTAGGTAGATACACGGGCGGGGTTGCTGCCGTACAGGGTTTTGTGACGGGGTTCGTCCCTTCATTCCTGCTCTTGACCGGACGGATAGGTGACATTAATTCCACGACGCTAGCCGTTATTTTGGCCGTATTTGGCGTCGTGGTGTTCGGCGCTCTCTATTTCAAGTTGCGTGTACCAGTTAAGGCCTGACCATCTCGAAGAGTTTGATTATCAATATCCCCCAATCAATCATTTGGAGTGCTAATGCCAAAGAACCTGTTCCCGCTTGACAACAAGAAGTCATTCACAGATCAAAAGCATGTCGGCCACAACCGCTGGCATCCAGATATCCCGCACAATGTCACGGTGAAACCGGGTGACAGCTTCCACGCCGATTGTCGTGAGTGGTTCGACGGTGCCATCCGCAACAATGATTCCGCCGACGATGTTCGCGATGCGCCACTCGCTGGCGTGCACGTTCTCTCCGGCCCGTTTCGGGTTGAAGGTGCCAAGCCAGGTGACCTACTCGTGGTCGACATCCTTGACGGTGGCCCCTGTGGTGACCCAGATGGTGATCGCCTCGTTGAGAACCGCGACGGTATCTCGGGTGAAGGCTGGGGCTACACCGGTGTTTTCCCAGTGGAGAATGGCGGCGGATTCCTCGTCGACCAGTTCCCGGATGCCTACAAGGCGATCTGGGACTTCCGGGGTGGCAAGGCAACATCACGCCACATCCCGGGGGTTTCGTACACCGGCATCTTCCATCCAGGCCTCATGGGCACGGCGCCTTCGGCCGAGTTGCTAGCCAAGTGGACCAAGCGAGAGAAGGCGCTTATCGCGACCAACCCGACCCGGGTACCACCACTTGCGCTGCCACCGAATCCCGATAGTGCGATCTTGGGCAAGCTCAAGGGCGCGGACTACGACCGGGTTGCTGGTGAGGCTGCACGCACGGCACCACCACGCGAAAATGGCGGCAATCAGGACATCAAGAACTTCACCAAGGGCACCCGGGTTTTCTATCCGGTGTTTGTTGATGGAGCGAATTTGTCCTTTGGTGACCTCCACTTCTCACAGGGCGACGGTGAAATCACCTTCTGCGGCGCCATCGAGATGGGCGGGTTCATGGATCTAGGTGTTGACGTCATCAAGGGTGGTATGGAGAAGTACGGAGTCTCCGAGAACGCAATCTTCATGCCGGGCAACACCGATCCGCAGTACAGCGAGTGGCTGGCCTTCTCGGGCACTTCGGTGACACTAGATGGCGAGCAGAAGTACCTGGATTCGTTCCTGGCGTACCAGCGGGCGAACCTGCATGCAATCGACTACCTGATGAAGTTCGGCTACACGGCGATCCAGGCCTACATGATCTTGGGCACCGCGCCGGTAGAAGGGCGCCTTTCGGGCGTCGTCGACATCCCGAATGCCTGCTCGACGGTGTACATCCCGAGGGCAATCTTTGACATGGATATCGCGCCAAGTGCAGGTGGCCCGACCCAGGTCAAGGGCAGCGTTGCTTCAGGTGGCATGGATGTGCCGAAGTCACTCTGGGCAGATCACGTCGAAGGCAAGTGGGCTCCATACCCCTGGTAACCCACCCCAATGAAAAAGTGCGGGCCCCCCTACGGGGAGCCCGCACTTTTCATGTTCAGGGTCGGGGAAGTTTTTGCAAGAGCGGATTGTTGGGAGCCATTGGTTGGGTTTTGCGCCGTCCGTCATTCGGTATTGAAGTCACCACCTCGGGGCGGTCACTGGTCGCCTTGGTTGAGTCAATGAGTTTCATCCGCTTTTGATCAACGGCCGAAACCTGTGGCATCGAGAAAACTCTTTGGGCTTGTTGGTTGCAGACCGGACAGTCGATGGTCTCCGTGGCCTCACCCATGGGCCGGTTCACGTCGGTAGGTCCGTCGATAACACAGTTGTACTGATACGTAACCATTGGAAGTACTCCTTATCGCCTCGCGAAATCTCTGGGATCAAGAATTCACCTGGGTCGATTGTTGGGGCATGGGCCGTTCCCGTCAATCGATTTGCCCGACTTGGTCGCGGCTGACGCCAAATTGCTCCTAGGGCCGGACTGCCTTCACCACGGCGCCCAGGTCGGCAAATGCACGCAGCGATCGAGCTAGCTCAAGCCTGGCTTGAAGTCCTTCAATTAATGAGAGCCTGTCTTGCAGTAGCGGCTGGACCGTGGCGAGTGCCGAGGTGGCGGCGGCAGCGGCCGCGTCGTAGGCCAAATTGGCCTCGTTTGCGGCGCGGCGGATCCGGGCCGAGCTGGCTCCGGCGCGGGCCAGTGCCCGGGTGGCGCCGGTCTTGGTTTCGAGTTCAGCCAAGGTCAGATCGGCCCCGGCGATCAAGGCCTGGGCGCGCGCACTTTGGTCGGCGGTGAGCCGGTCACCGTATTTGGCCAGAAACCCACTTAGGTCCCGGCGGGACTGGGCTCGAAAGCCGGTAACTGCCCGGTGGGCGGCATCGGCCGAAGCCACGCCAGCAGCGCTGGTAGCAGATGAACTGACCGCAACCGGTGCCAGTGGGACAGCGGTTGCAGGTGCCACCACGGTCAGGAGCAGGGCGCCTAGCAGTGCGGCAAGGCTCAACTTGAGTCGGCGCATGGGTCTTGGACGCGCCGGTGGAGTCGAATGTTCCAGGGATAAACGGGCTGTGACGGTGGTACCCACTATGAGTCAAGCAGACTCAAACTATCTGACTCAAGATTTGCATATAGGCCAAAAAAGGCGCACAATGGGTTTTCACCCCGGACAAACCGGTAGCAACGACAAAGGAGTACGTAAATCATGGCCCGAGCAGTAGGTATTGACCTGGGTACGACCAACTCGGTGGTATCGGTCCTCGAAGGCGGCGAACCCGTCGTAATTGCAAACGCCGAAGGCTCCCGGACGACTCCGTCCGTGGTGGCTTTTGCCAAGAATGGTGAAGTGCTGGTCGGCGAGGTCGCCAAGCGCCAGGCCGTCACCAATATTGATCGCACCGTGCGCTCGGTCAAGCGCCAGATGGGCACTAACTGGTCCGTCGATATCGACGGCAAGAGCTATACGGCCCAGGAGATCAGCGCCCGCACCCTAATGAAGCTCAAGCGTGATGCGGAGGCCTATCTCGGCGAGAACGTCACCGACGCAGTGATCACCGTGCCGGCCTACGTCTCCGACGCCGAGCGCCAGGCCACCAAGGAAGCCGGCGAGATCGCTGGCCTGAATGT
>SYJA01000064.1 GCA_005798555.1 Actinomycetota bacterium | reverse complement strand
GCCGGTGCCGGCGGCGCAGCGCACCTGCCGGGCATGCTCGCCTCGCTCACACCGCTGCCGGTAATCGGGGTACCGATCGCGACGGCGGCTTTGGAAGGGATGGATTCCCTGCTGTCTATCGTGCAGATGCCGGCGGGTGTGCCGGTGGCAACGGTCGCCATCGGCAATGCCCGTAATGCTGGGCTGCTGGCTGTGCGCATGCTGGGGATGGCGAACCCGACGCTGCAGGCAGCAATGCTGGAATTCCAAGCCGACCTGGGTGCGCTGGCCAAGGCCAAGGGTGAAAACCTGTTTCCGCCGACTAATTAGTTCGCACTAGTTAGGTCGCCGTCGCCATTCGATTGCCGGGCACTTGTCCATGACCATGGTCATTCCGGCATCGACCACCCGCTGCGCGGCTGCCTCGTCGATGACATCGAGCTGAAACCAGACCGCCCCAGCGCCGGCCGCGATGGCAGCGTCGGCGAATTCACCGGCTCGATCGGAGCGGACGAAGACGTCGACGACGTCAGGGGTGCCAACCGCAGCAGCAGCCTCCGCGACACTCGCATAGCCCTGCTCACCGTGCACGATTTCGGCCCGCGGATAGATCGGAATTATCCGCTTACCGTGCTGCTGCAACACCGAAGCGACACCAAATGCGGCCCGATCTGGGTTGTTGCCGAGGCCAACGACGAACCACAGCAAGCTGTCGCGCAGCAACCGATCGACTTCGGCGGTGCTCCCGTAGAGATCGGCAGGCATTAGGCCGTTGGGCGCCCGAGGGCGCGGTAGGTCCAGCCGGCCGCCCGCCAAAGCCGTGGGTCAAGTCGATTGCGGGCATCAATCAAGTGACGTTGCTTGGCGGCGGCTGGCAGTGCACCGGGATCTAGCTCCCGGTATTCGGGCCACTCGGTCAAGTGCAGCACCAGCTCGGCGTTGGCCAATGCTTCGTTGACATCTTCAACATAGGTCAATGTTGGATAGACGCGGGCGGCATTTGCCAGTGCCTTGGGATCATGCACCACCACGTTACCGCCGGCGTTATGGATGGCCGCTGCGACCGCAAGGGCTGGTGAATCGCGGACGTCATCGCTGTCAGGCTTGAATGCGGCACCCAATAACGTGACGTTCTTGGCGGCGAATGACCCGCCTAGCGCAGCTAGTGCGAGATTGACGGTATGGGTGCGCTGGCGCAGATTTATCTGGTCGACCTCGCGCAAGAAGGCAAGGGCCTCTTCGGCTCCGAGTTCGCCGGCTCGAGCCATGAAGGCACGAATATCCTTAGGCAGGCAGCCGCCACCAAAGCCTAGACCGGCGGCGAGGAAGCGATTACCGATGCGCGGGTCGTAGCCAATTGCCTCGGCCAGCTGGGTGACATCTGCGCCGGCCGCTTCACAGACCTCGGCCATCGCGTTGATGAACGAGATCTTGGTAGCGAGGAACGAATTGGCGGCGACTTTGACGAGCTCGGCGGTCGGGAAGTCGGTGACGAGGAAAGGCACGCCATCAGCAAGTAGCGGCGCATAGACCTGTCGAAGTAAATCCTCTGCACGGTTACCTCGTACTCCAATGACCAATCGATCAGGGTGCAAGGTGTCGGCAACGGCGAAGCCCTCACGGAGGAACTCTGGATTCCAAGCGACTTCCACATCTGGTGCGGTGATCGCCAACTGATCTGCGATCAAGGCCGCCGTGCCAACCGGTACCGTCGATTTGCCGACCACGAGGGCTCCGGCTCGCAGGTGCGGGGCAAGGGCTTGGACGGACCCGAACACTTGCGATAGGTCCGCGGCATTGGCCCCGGCCTGCTGGGGGGTGCCGACACAGATGAAGTGGATATCAGCGGTGGTGGCTGCGTCACCAATGGAGGTGGTAAAACGCAGGCGGCCGGCGTCAATATTGCGGGCCAGCACCTCGGGCAGGCCGGGCTCGTAGAACGGGACCCGGCCACTTTGCAAGATCTTGACCTTGGCCGGGTCGATATCCACCCCGATTACCTCAAAACCCAGTTCGGCCATGCAGGCCGCGTGGGTGGCACCCAAATACCCGGCTCCGATGACTGACAGTCGCAAGGTCACCTGTGAAGACTATCGGCCGTCTAAGGTGACGTTCGTGGGCATTCCCGGGGTCCGGATCCGAGCTCGCGCCAGCAGGTGGCGGGTTGATGCGGCTGACGTCGAGCAGCTCCAGCAATTGTGCGTGACCAGCGTCGGCACGGCCGCGGTGACGAATTTGGAGATCCGCCTGGCCAATTGGTCACCACCTAAGGGGTGGGTGGGCGCCCCGGCGTCACCGGGTCTGGCCGCCTACCTGATCGACCCGAGCGGTGCGGGCGCGCAGGTGGTCTTGGCTTGGCGCGAGCCGATTGATATCGCACTGGCAATCGCCGCAGCGCTGCGGTGCCTGCGCCCAACCTTAGGTCTTGGGGTTGGGTCGATGCTGACCTTGGCACCGGGGCTACCGGCCTCGGCGGCGGGGCTCGCGGCCCAGGTGCACGATGTTGCCTTGCCGGCTGCCATCGTGCACGCGCATCTGCGCAGGTGCGACATCTTGGTGGTGCCGACGGCAGCGACAATGCCGCAGATCGATCGAGCCACCACCGTGGTGGTTTCCGGTGACACTTGGCAGGTTGCGGGTACCTCGCATCTGGTGTGTGTCGATCCACGGGTGCACAACCCGATAGGCCGCAGGTCATCGGGTGTCACCGAGGCGATCTTTGCCACCGTCGCGGGTGGCACCTTGAAGTTGCGGGGTACCGCACTCAGACTCGACATCACCGGCGACCTGAAATCAGGTGATGTGAGCGCGCTGCGGTCGGTAGGTTCGGTGCGCGCGGAGGTTGACCTAGGTCACAGGTGGGTCGAGCAATTGCGCGCTTGCGGAATTGTGGTGAATGCCGAACCAGCAGATCAGTTAGCGGCACAGGTGGCTTCGGTTGCTGCTCGAAGCGATGCGCTGCGTGGTTCGACGCCGGTCGCGGCCCTTGGGTGCTGGCCGTCGGTGAGCGCAGTGCTCCTAACTAATCGCGACACTTATTTGACGCATGTGATGGGTCAGATCGCGCGCCTGGATTACCCAAATTTGCAGGTCGTGGTCGGTTTACACGGGCTCGAATTGACCGGTACCAGACGCGCTGAGCTAATTGCGCTAGTTGGCCGCGAGTTGGAGTTTGTCTCGGTGCCGCGCACCGTGCCGTTCGGTGCCGCCTTGCAGCTGGTCAGTCAGCGCGCCGATGGCGAACTCATCACCAAGATCGATGACGACGATTACTACGGGGCGAATCATGTTTGGGATCTAGTCATTGCGCGCATGTACTCAGGTGCGCAAGTGGTCGGTAAGGCGCTGGATTGGATCTATGTCGAGGGCGACGACACCACGGTATTCAGACCCACATACGCCGCAGAGAAGTATTCCTTCTTCGTGGCTGGCGGCACCCTCTTGATCGCCCGTGCTGATCTTGACAGCGTCGGTGGCTGGCGGCCGGTAGATAAGTCGGTCGATCGCGCACTATTGGAGTCAGTCAGAGCGTCAGGGGGCTTGATCTACCGCACCCATGGCCTTGGTTACATCTATGTTCGGCACCTCGCAGCGCATACCGCGATAGTCGCTAATGAGCACTTCATGACTAAAGCTGAGACCACCTGGCCGGGTCTGCTTCGACATGTTGCCTTTGGCACGGCTGAGTGAACATGCCAGCCCAAGAGTTGCCGAGTGTTTCGGTGATCATGCCCGTCATCGACGAGGAGCGGCACCTGCAGCAGTCAATTACTCGGATCCTTGAGCAAGACTATGCGGGCGAGCTCGAAATCATCGTTGCAGTTGGGCCGTCACGTGATCGAACCGCCGACGTTGCTGCGGAGATTTCGGCACGCGAGGATCGGGTGCAGGTGGTGGCGAACCCGTCCGGCAAGACGCCAGCGGGTCTGAACGCGGCGATCGAAGCGGCCTCGGGTGAGATCGTCGTTCGTGTTGACGGGCACGCGATGGTCCCGATCAACTACGTCTCGGTTGCCGTTTCGACACTGCAATCAAGTGGGGCCGACAATGTTGGCGGCATCATGAATGCCGAGGGCACCACGGGTTTTGAAGATGCGGTGGCCCGGGCGATGACCTCGAGATTCGGGGTCGGGGGAGCTGCATTTCACGTTGGTGGCGTGGCCGGGCCGGCGCTGAGTGTGTATCTGGGCTGCTTTCGTCGGGCCGCCCTAGACCGGGTCGGGGGCTATGACGTAACCATGGATCGGGCGCAGGATTGGGAGATGAACCTGCGCATCCGGCAAACCGGTGGCATCGTCTGGTTCACCCCGGACCTGAAAGTCACCTACCGGCCGCGGCCCACCCTTAAGGCGTTAGCCAGGCAGTATCACGACTACGGGCGCTGGCGCCGTGCGGTCGCAACACGTCATCCCGAAACCGTCTCGCTGCGTTATCTGGCCGCGCCCGTTGCCGTTTCAGGCGTCATCCTCGGGATTTTCCTGGGGGTTGTCGGCTTACTAGTCGGCCTGCCTTGGCTAGCCGTCCTTGGTTTTGCAGCACCGGCCGGTTATTTGGTCCTTGATCTGATCGCCAGCGCGGTCGCTGCCCTGACCAGGCCGCACCTGACACCTGGCGCCGCACTCCGGTTGCCGTTGGTTTACGCGACGATGCACGCGACCTGGGGCTGGGGCTTCCTTCGTGGCGGGGTTCGGTCATCATGAAATTGAACCCGTTTGCTGGCCGGGAGTCGGCCAGGCCAATGCGCTGGTCGGTTGTCACCGCAGCGCCTAAAGGTGAGCCCGGACTGCGCTGGGGTGATACTTGGTTTGCCGCTGATTTGGTCGCGGCGCTGCAACGGCAGGGCCAGGTGGCCGCGGTGGTGCATCGAAGTGCGATCGCCGCTGACCGCGGACGCGATGACGTGGTTTTGGTCCTGCGCGGTTTGCGCCGGGTAGAACCTCGTCGGGATGCGCGAGGTGGCCGTGGGCCTACTTGGCTGCTGTGGGTTATTTCGCATCCTGAGTTGATCGAGGCAGGTGAGTTAGCCGAATATGACGCGGTATTTGCTGCGAGCCAATCGTGGGGCGACCGGGAGTTCGTCACCCCGCTCCTGCAGGCAACCAATCCGCTGCGCTTCAACCCGCAGGCCGCAGCGGCCGATACCGGGGATGATGTGCTCTTCGTGGGATCGACCCGCGGCTCCTTCCGTCCCATCGTCAAGGATGCCATTTCGGTCGGTGCGAATATCTCGATTTACGGAGTGGGCTGGGATGCCTACTTGGAGCCACAGCAAATTCGCGCGGAATTCTTGCCCAATATCGAACTGCCGGCGGCCTATGCGAGCGCCGGGGTGGTGCTCAATGATCACTGGCCGCAGATGGCCGCAGCCGGCTTCTTATCAAATCGGCTCTTTGACGCGGTGGCTACCGGCGCTCGGGTGATTTCAGATCCGGCGACCGGGCTAGAGGACGTATTCGGTGCTGCGGTACGCACCTGCGAAGGCACCGATGAACTACGAGCCTTGTTGACCGGGGATCGCGACCTGGTAGTCGGCGACCGCGCAGCGCGGTTGCGTGCCGCGGATCAAGTGGCCCGTCTACACAGTTTTGATGCTCGTGCCCGAGTGCTCATCGACCGAGCGCGCTCACTTCGGGTCGCCGCAGGTTCGAGTCATGACTAAGCCCCGCGTGGTAATCATCGCGAACAACATCGACGAACTCGGTGGCGCGCAGCGCATTGTCCATGTGCTTGGGCAAGGGCTGGCCGAGCGCGGGTACCAGACCGACCTGGTCGGGCTGATGCCCGCTACCCCAAAGCACAGTTACGTCAGTGAACCGGCCTACCAATCGACAACGCTCATGGGGCAGAGCTGGCCACCGGCTATCCCGCCTTCTGGATTGCTGGGCAAGTACCGGCCGGCGGTGCGTAAACGTAGAGCGACTCGTGGTCGCTTACACGACCAGGCGGTAAGTGGATTACGTGCAGTTCTAGCAGCTGGCCCACCTGGGGTAATCATCTGCGCGCAACTCAAGGCGATGAAATACCTGCGGCTTGCGGGCTACGACGGTTGGCAGGTGATCGGGCAGTACCACGCCTCCTTCGAGGCCGCTGCGAGTAGCCGTGACCTACGTCGAGCCCTGCGGAATTATCGAGATGTGCGCGCCGTGACTTTATTGACCGAAGCAGATGCAGCGCAATTTGCCGATGCGGGCCTGCAAAATACCCGCTGGCTGCCGAACCCACTTGCCTTTTGGCCGATCGACGCCGCGCCGCTCGCAGGACGCACTGTCACCTACCTGGGTCGACTGTCCACGGAAAAAGGTCCGGAAATCCTGGTGGATGCCTGGAGCCGACTGGATCCACGTTTTGCGAATTGGCGTTTGCGGTTTGTTGGATCGGGCCCGCTCGAGGGCGCACTTCGCGCCCAAGTGGCAGCCCTTGGGCCTGCGGGCCAGCAGATTGATTTTCTGCCCTCGGTGCCAGATCCGGCCCGGGTGTTACTCGACTCAGATGTGCTCGCACTGCCGTCCATGACGGAAGGGTTTCCGTTGGTTTTGGCGGAGGCGATGGCCTGTGGTTTGCCCGTGGTCGCGGCCGACTGCTCGCCGGGGGTGCGGGTACTTGTTCACGATGGGGTAACCGGGCTGTTAGCTGCACGTGGTGATGCGCGAGATCTGGCTGAAAAACTGAGCCGAGTAATGGGTGATCCCCAGCTACGTCAAACCCTTGGGGCGGCAGCCCGCACCTTTGTTGAATACCTCCAAGCCCCAAGGGTTTTAGACCAGTGGGAAGCCTTGATCGCCGAAATCACAAATGGGCATTAGCTCGCGTGAGATCGTCCTCGAAATCCACTTCGACGGCGAATAGATCCGTGATATCGAGCGGGATGACTTTGGTGCCATTTTGTTCAATGGTTATTTCGAGCCCCCGTTCGAAGTAGTCAGAGTCATCGCAAGCCACCAACCCGAGGATCAAATTGTCCCGGTCACTCGCGCTGATGTAGTTGATACCAACTGCCTCGCCAAGGGCAGCGGTGACTTGCTTGGAGAGCAGTGCGACATACCCGGCTTGGTCCACGGTGTATTTGATTTCCTCCTCACCTACGACCGCGGTGTTGACGCAGACAAATGATTGATCGGCTTCGATTAGTTCGTTCGCGCGCACGAGAACCTCGGCATCGAAAACCACATCGCCATTCATCCAGAGCACGCCACCGGGTGGGGCCAGCCGCAGCGCCTTTAGCAGACTGCGGTTGGTATTGGTCTGGTCATACGACTCGTTATAGATGTATGAAACATCCGGAAACGCTTCAAGGATCAGTTCGAGTTTGAAGCCGACCACGGTGGTGACTCGAAGTTGATCACCGAAAACCTTGGTGAGGTTGTCAATTTGCTGCCGCATGATGGTGCGACCATCGATAAGCGGTGTTAGGGGCTTGGGCCACGGCTTGCCCAACCTGGTGCCCATGCCGGCGGCCAAGATCACCGAATGCACGGTCATCTGGTGCGGCCGACCCGCGGGTGCCGGAGAACCGACCAAGAAACGCCCCTGATCGAGAGCAGGACTGGGGATTCCGGTGGCACTGGCCTATCGTAACGGGGTGCGCATTATCTGGGAGCACCGTCAGGTGCTCCGCATGTTGGTCCTGCGGGATCTGCAAAAGCAGTACACCAAATTCCGGCTGGGCTACCTGTGGACCCTACTCGAACCACTCGGTATGGCCTTGGTGCTCTGGTTTGTCTTCACCCAGTTACTTGGCGGGCAAAAATTAGGCCTGCAGCCCTACTTCCTGTTCATCGCGGTGGGCATCTTGCCCTGGTGGTGGTTTTCCCGTGGCGTCGCGGGCGCCGCCCGAACATTTAGGCGCAATCCGGCGATCCTGCGAATGAGTGTGCTGCCCACGAAAATCTGGGTGATCCGGGTGGTGTTGGTTGCGATGGCCGAGTACCTGCTTTCACTGCCGGTAATTTTGATCGCGATGCTCGCAACCGGCACGCTGCCGGGACCGCTGATCGCGTTGTTCCCGGTGGCGATAATCGTGCAGTTCTTCTTGATGTACGGCCTCGCGATGTTAATCGCCGCTGGTGCCGCTGTCATCCCTGACCTCGCCCGCATAGTGCGGATCGTGCTTCGTGCGACTTTCTACCTGTCTCCTGTCCTTTATTCAATCGCCAACATCCCCGCCGGCGCGCAGGTGATCGCCGCTGTTAACCCACTCGTTGGCATTTTGGGCCTGTATCGAATCGGGTTCTGGCCAACCGAAATCGATTCACTTCCGCATTACGGTATTTCCCTAGGCGTGACGGTCGCTATTTTCATTGCGGGCTCGGTGCTGTTTCACCGGCTCGAAGGCCGCATTTTGAAGGAGGGCTGAAATGGCCCGCCAACGGTTGGAGCCAGATCTAGAAGAGATGTTGCTTTTCGCGGATGTGGGCATCAACATCGCAAAGGGAAGGCGCCGGCAAGGTGGTGGTCGGCGGCACCGGCTGCGCAGATTCGTAGGCGAGCAAAGCCGGACGGGGTCATGGGTGCTGCGCGGGGTAACCGCACAAGTTGCCGCCGGTGAGTCGGTGGCGGTGTTGGGGTTGAAGAACTCTGGCCGTACCGAGTTTTTGAGGCTGGCCGCCGGAACCTTGATTCCAGACGAGGGGGTGGTGCGTCGTCGGGCACCCGTCTTGCCCATGATCGACCTAGGTCGCGCATTTGATCGCGGGTTTACGGTTCGGCAAAATATTTATCTACTAGGCGGGGTGTTAGGCATGACCCCTGGTGAAGTAGAAGTTGCTCTGCCAGCAATCGTCGAGACCGCAAGGCTTGCCCCGAATATCGACAAGTACCTGCGCGGTGCTTCGGCTTTGACCCGGCAGAAACTGGCTTGGACCATCGCAATGGCAACCAAGGCGCCGGTGATCGTGGCTGACGGCATGCTCGTCGTAGGCGATGTCGAATCCCGCAAGCAATGCTTGGATCAGGTAGAGCGACTAAAGGCAGCCGGAACCACTTTTTTGGTATCGACCGATGTGCCACGAAAATTCGAAGGGTTTTTCGATCGAGCCATTGTTTTGCACAATGGCGGGATCGTCGCCGATGGCGCGGTGGCTGACGGTCTGGCGCACCTGCGCGAACTTCGCCTGGCGAGCCCCGCTGCGGACACCGGAAAGGATGACACCTTGTGATTGAGCGTCCAGCTCACCCGACGGTGGCGCAGGTCCGTGAAGTCGGTCAACCACCATCGGTTCGCGGTCGAGCTAACTCAGAGCACTGGGTTGCTGATGTATACCTGCGTGCGATCTCGCCTTATCTGACCCGGCTGCTACTGCGCACCGCGATAAGCGCCAACCAGGTGACTTGGCTGATGATCGTCTCCGGGGCCGGCGCAGCCGCTGCCCTGTTGATTCCGGGGATTCCGGGTGCGGTACTTGCGGTGTTCCTTGGGCAATTGCAGATGCTCTGGGACTGCTGTGACGGTGAAGTCGCGCGCTGGCGCCAGACCTCCTCGCCCAAAGGGGTTTTCCTGGATCGAGTCGGGCACTACACGACCGAGAGCCTCATCCCGATCGCCCTTGGCTTGCGTGCTGCTGGTTTTCCGAACGCCGGCTGGCTCGACAGTAGCTGGCCACTATTGGGCGCCCTGCTCGCGGTGATCATCCTTTACAACAAGGCCCTAAATGACATGGTGCACGTAGCGCGGGCCTATAACAATATGCCGAGGCTGGAAGACAAGGCCACCGTCGGCGTCCCGCAATCAAGTGGCCTGCGCACAGTGCGATCAATAGTCAGGTTTTTTCCGTTCCAGCGTGCCTATCATTCGGTGGAGTTGACCATCTTGGTGTTGCTCGCTGCCATCGTTGACGTATTCGTGGGCGGGCTCGGAGCCACCCGGGTACTGGTGGTCGCATTAGTCATCTTAGGTGTGGTGACAGTAATCGGTCATCTAATGTCGATCCTGTCATCGAGCAAACTGAAGTGAAGCTGTGATCGTGAATCCGACCGAGGCACCGACTATCGCCGTGGTCATATTGACCATGGGCAGGCGGCCGGCGGATCTGCGGCGGGCAATTGATTCAGTACTTGATCAACGCGGTGTCAACGTTGATGTCGTAGTGGTAGGCAATGGCTGGCTCCCCGTTGATTTGCCCACCGGTGTGCAGGGCTGCCACCTGCCGGAGAATCTGGGTATCCCGGCCGGCCGAAATGCTGGGGTGCCGTTAGTCAAGGGTGACCTGCTGTTCTTTCTTGACGATGATGCGTCGCTACCTGATCAAATGTTCCTGCGAACCGTGGCTGGGCGCTTCGTGGCGGATCCGGCACTCGGGCTGATCCAGCCCCGGGTTGTGGACCCGACGGGTTTACCGGCTCCAAGTCGTTGGGTACCGCGGCTGCGGGTGGGCGACCCGGGTGAGCCGGGTCCGGCCACCGCGCTCTGGGAGGGTGCGGTGGCGATTCGGCGCCAGTTGTTTGCAGCGATCGGCGGTTGGCCCGATGAATTCTTCTACGCCCATGAGGGCATAGATCTGGTATGGCGGGTTTGGGATGCGGGTTTCGTGCCGTGGTACGCCGCGGACTTGATTGCCAATCACCCGGTAATTGATCCGGCTCGCCATGAGGTTTATTACCGGATGAATGCGCGTAATCGGGTGTGGTTAGCGCGGCGGAATTTGCCGACGGTACTCGAACCGCTCTACATCGGTACCTGGGTTGGATTGACGGTGGCCCGGGTGCACGACCGAGCTGCCCTTAGAGCCTGGTTCGGTGGGTTGGCCGAGGGGCTGCGGGTCAAGCCGACCGGGCGCCGAGCGATGAAGTGGCGCACGGTGTGGGCAATGACGAAAGCTGGCCGACCGCCGGTCATCTAGCCCTTTGTTCGGGGGGCGCCCACTTCTCAACAAGGTGAGATTGTCGCTTAGCCATCCGCCGCTATTCGGCGCAAAAGGATTCATCCGCGGTATTGATATTTGCGGTTCTGTCCTCGGCAATATCGGATACTTCGACCGGCATGATCGCGGTGAAGTCGGTGCCGATGATCAACGTCATGGTCTGGCCTGATTTCTTGACGGACGCACCTGTTGCTTCGGCGGCGGCGATCAAAGTCTTGGCTGATACATCCCAGCGCGGGTCATATTGGACCGTGGTGGTTGCCACCGCACTGGTGTCGGCGTTGCCAACCTCCCCGATGCGAAAGCCTTGGGCACTTAGTTGCTTGGCGACTTTCTTGGCCATGCCCTTGGTGGTTGTGCCGTTCAGCACGTTGACTCGAATCATCTCGGGGCGCACTTTGAGAATTGGTTCGCCGGTTCCGCCAGTTGGTGGCCACGGGGTGTCATTCGCGATGGCAGCCCAGATGGGTGCGCCCTTCTTCCGGCTTGCCAGCACGGTGGCGCCATCGCCGCTCGGGTACCAGGGCATGGTGACGAAAGTGATGTTGTTCGGTTTCAGGTCCTTCATGCTCAAGGCGAGGTCCTGCAGGTTCTGGATATCGGCCAATTGTGGGTCGGCGGTAAGTGATTGGGTTGCCGCGTCAAGGATGCTGAGCATGGTGGCGGGGTTTAGGAGGGTGCCGCTGGAAAGGACCGATCGAACCAAGGAGGATAGGAAGGCCTGTTGCCGGCGAATTCGCGAGGTATCTGAGCCATCACCAAGGGTCTTGCGAGCACGCACGAAAGCCAAGGCCTCCTCACCTTGCACAATGTGCTTGCCCTTGCTGAGTTCGAGTCCACTTAGTGGGTCATTAACCGCCTCGCTAACGCAGATCTCGACGCCACCAACCGCATCAACTATGCGCTTGAATCCACCGAAATCCACGAGCATGAAATTATTCAACTCCAGCCCGGTGAGTTCCTCGATGGCTTTGATGGTGCAGCCGGGGCCGCCGAGTTGGATGGCTTCGTTGAAGCGGCCTTCGTAGCCGCCGGTGGCCTGACCGTCCTTCTTGCACTCAGGGAGGGTGATCAGGGTATCGCGCGGGATACTCACGGCGATGGCGGACTTTCGATCCGCGCTGACGTGCAACAAGATGGTGGTGTCGGAGCGTTGCCCGGTTATTTCACTGGCCTTGCCATAGCCGCGGTTGTCCTTACCCGCCCTGGTGTCACTGCCCATCAGTACGACGTTAAGGGGCGCATAGGTGCCGGTTACCTCGTCGACCACGGCAATGGGCTCGGGGGCCTGGCTAGGGGACCCAACTTCTTCGGAGACGTCAACCGCGGTGATATTGCCCTCGAGGCGCCCCAGCAGCAGATTAACCCCGGCACCGACCAAGGTGGCGGCTAAAATGGCGCCGGCCAGCACCATTGTCAAGACCTTGGTCCAGCGGCCGGTCCTTGCAGCCTGGGGCATTTCGGTGACAGCCTTCCCTGGGGAGGTCCCATCGTAAGCGGGCATTGCGCCCTGATCTGGCATCCGTTCGACGCGAGAGGCCGGCGCGCCGTTCCAGGGGCCGGGTGGTCGCTGTTACTCCTGGGGCATGTGAGGATAGTGGGATGGCGGCTTACTCCCTTAATGGCCGACTGGCCGGCCGACTTGCGCCGCCGATCGCATTGCTGCTCGGCTTGCTGCTCTCGGGCGTCTTGGCCGCGAGCCCGGGTGCTCGGGCGGCCGAACTCCCGGCCAACTTCGCCTTGGTCGGCAGTGGCTGGGGTCATGGGGTCGGGATGTCCCAATGGGGGGCCTATGGGATGGCCAAGGAGGGCCGGGACGCGGCCACCATCGTCGCGCATTACTTCGCCAACACCGAAGTCCTCGCCACACCAGATGACATGGATATTCGAGTTGGTGTCTTGATCCAAGTACCCAGTGCACAGGTTCGAAGTGAGGTTTTAGCAGGCGGCGGCGGCGCCATCGAAGTCACCGTGGGTGCGAGTGTGGTTGTTGGTGGACCGGCCGATGCGTTTAGCTTTACGCCGAGCGCGGGCAGTGTCAGCGTGCAGCGCACCGCGGGCGGGGTGGTGACCGACCTAGGCAGTGCGCCAACTGCCACGGTGCGCTGGGCGGGTACCAGGGCCCCCGGCACTGCAGCCGGACCGGCAACCTTGCTCAACGTGACCGGGCCAAAGGCCCGCTTCGATACCCCGGGCCACCGGTACCGCTACGGATATTTCGAGATGGTCCCGGTAGCGACCGCCACGGGGCCGCGGCTCAACGTCGTCAACAGTGTGCGGGTGCACGAGGAGTACCTATACGGAATCTCCGAGGTGTCGAACTCTTGGCCGGCGGCCGCGATGCAGGCGCAAGTTATCGCCGCACGTTCCTACGCTTTGGCCAAAGTGAAAAACGGAATCCGCAAAAATTGCTCATGTCACCTTGATGATGGTGATGGCCCGTACTCCGATCAGTTCTTCACCGGCTGGGCCAAGCCCAGTAGCGCCTTGGGCAATCTTTGGGTTGATGCGGTGAACGCCACCCATGCAAGTGAGACCACCGGAATAGCGGTCTTGTATCAAGGTGTTCCGGTCAGCACTTTTTACACCTCGTCAACCGGTGGCATGACGCAGGCGAGTAAGGATGCTTGGGGTGGCGCATTGCCATTCGCGGTCAGTGTCGATGACCACTGGTCGCTTATCCCACAGAACACGAATTCGTCCTGGACGGTTAATGTGCCGCAGGCGCGCATGGCTTCGGTATTTGGGCTGCCCGATGTGGGTGCGCTAAATATCACCGAACGCTATGTGTCAGGCGCCGTCAAGAAGATTCGCGCGACCGCAACCGACGGGACGGCAAAGGAGCTGAGCGGCACCGCGTTACTCACGCGGTTGAAATTGAAGTCGACCTACGTCGTTTCGGTCAATGGTGATGCCGGCGTTCCGGTGGCGGTTCCGGTGGCGGCAACCGGTGCACCGGCAACTATGACCGTATCTATGAATATCGGTCCAACCATGACGCCGAGGGAGGGCGCTTCACTTAAGTTTCGCGGCCAGGTGGCACCAGCGACGGCCGGAATCCAAGTTGACCGGCAAATGCTCGTGGACGGGGTCTGGAAGACCGTTACCACCAAGACCACCAAGGCCAACGGCCGCTACTCGTTCAAAGTGAAGAAGTCGGTACCCGCAGGGGCCGTCTACAACTACCGGGTTGTGGTTTTGCAAAATGGTGCGGTGGTGGCCCAAAGTACTGAAGGCGTGGTCACGGTCCTTCCCAAAAAGTAGTCACACCCTCTTGTTCCACAACCGCTGATCGGTCAAGTGCACCATCGATGAGTACCACCGAGCCCACGTTCAGCAGCGGAACCAGTGGCGGCAGCAGCCAACCGGCTAGGTCCGCGGCAGCTGGTTTCGCAATCAGCAGGCGATCACTTTGGGTCGCCCCCATTGCGGTAACTCGCGCATTGGCCGCCTCGATCAACTCAGTCAGGCAGTACTCCTGGCCGCCGAGGTTTAGGCCAGGCGTAACGCCCGCAACCGGTTCGGCGTAGAAAGCATCCGGCTGCAGGCGGATCACCGAGGCGGCGTCGATGCAGCCGGGTGGCAGATCAGTTATCGGCAGGCCAAATGGATGCAGCGAGGCCACGACGGGTTCCGTGCATCCTGCTTCGAGCACCTTCGTGATTTCAGCCGGGCCGCAGACTGTCAATGCCGCGGCTGCCGGCGCACCGTCGACATCGAGGGTCAAGCCAAGGCTCCAGGCGGCCAGCGACCAGACACTGCGCTGCCAATGCCAGGGCAAATAGGCAGCAATGCGATCACCGGGTTCTAGGGACCACTCCTCGCGCAAGGCACCAGCGAGTTTCGCCACCGCATTTTCCAGGGAGGTGGACGAGAGCTCGGTTCGGGCCGCGCCGATGAAGGTGATGGCGGGGGTGGCAGCGAAATCGCGTCGCCTCTTACTTATTAAGTCCCAGACCGGATTGCCCACCTGATCAACATACCCATCGGTCTGTGGCACGCTAGCGCGGTGACCGAAGCCGTGTTGTTGGTCGGGGGGCAAGGTACCCGGCTGCGCCCACTCACGATTAACACGCCCAAGCCCATGCTCCCGGTGGCCGGAGTGCCGTTCACGGTGCACCAGATCACCCGGGCCCGGGCTGCCGGGGTTACCAGAATCGTGCTCGCCACCTCCTATCGGGCCGAGATATTCCGGGAGTTCATCGATGGCGCCGATCTTGGTATCGAGATCGTGATCGCCACCGAGGACGAGCCATTAGGCACCGGTGGCGCGATTCGGCACGCGTTACCGCACCTGCAAAGTGGACCTGATGCACCGGTCCTAGTTTTCAATGGCGATGTGCTGTCGGGTCTGGACATCTTGGGTTTGGTTAAGCACCATGTCGACGCCGATGCGGACGCGACTTTGTATTTGACCCCGGTTGCCGACCCGCGCGCATTTGGGCTGGTACCTACCGATGCAGCCGGCCGAGTGACTCAATTCCTGGAGAAACCGCAGACCCCGGAAGAAATAGTCACCGATCAGATCAACGCGGGCTGCTATGTATTTCGCCGCAGTGTCATCGACGCCATCCCAGCGGGGCGACCGGTATCGGTGGAGCGTGAGACTTTCCCTGGCTTGCTGGCCGCGAATGCCTTAGTGCTTGGCGTGGTAGATCGGGGCTACTGGCTGGACCTTGGTACGCCGATGGCTTTCGTTCAGGGCTCCCGCGATTTGGTGCTGGGCAGTGCACCATCACCTGCGGTGCCAAACCCGGGGCCATGCTTGGTACTCGACGGCGCCGAAGTTGCGAGTGGCGCAGTGTTGACCGGTGGCTCGGCGATCGGCCGTCGCGCGCAGATCGCTGCGTCGGTAATCGATGGTTCGGTTGTCTTCGATGATGCCCGCATTGGCGAGGGGGCCAAGATCACCGGCAGCATTATCGGCGCCGGTGTCACGGTTGGTGCCAATTGTGTGATCGATCAAGCGGTGATCGGTGACGGGGCGAATATCGGCTCCGGCAATGAGCTGCTCGCCGGTGTGCGAGTGTGGCCCGGTGCCCAAATCGGTGCTGGGGCAGTGCGGTTCTCCAGCGACGCTTAATCAACTAGTGGGATCATGACGGCGCCGGATGAGATGTCATCGCGTGGTGTTGGAAAGGTAGCCGCATAGCCGACGGCAAGTGCACCGAGGGGCTGGTAGGTGGCCGGTAGCTGCAGGATGTCGTTTACCACATCCGCGCAAAACATGGTTGACGAAATCCAGGCCGAGCCAGCGCCCTCTGCTGCCAAAGTGATCATCAGGTTCTGCATTGCGGCACCACCGGAGACCATAAACATGTCGCGCTCGGCAGCGTTGCGCGGTGCATCCGGGTATTGGTGGGCACCAGCGCCCAGATCGATGAATCCGAGCACGACAACCGGCGCGTCGTACAGGATATTGCCACGCTTGATGCGCTTGTTGATCGAATCCGGTTGGGCATTCGGGGTAGCTTGCAGATCGGCGATCCACCGTTCGCGCATCGCATCCAGCAACTTGGCGCGGATCGGCTCAGCGCGAAGAACAAGGAAGCGCCAGGGCGTGGTGTGATGTGGCGCGGGAGCCGTGATCGCTGCGGAAATTGCTCGGGCGATTAGGCCGCCGTCAACCGCCACGTCGCTGAACCGCCTAAGTGTTCGCCGGTTTTTGGCGGCGGTCGCTCGGCCCTGCTGGATGGCTTCGGCGGTGCCCAGTGGGAAGAGATCCTCGTCCAGTGGTCGAATCACCGCACTGGCGCCAGGGCCGAAGTCGGCGGTGACGAATTGACCCAGTCCGCGCACCACGGCGATCGGACTGCCATTGATTTTGCCTTTGACTAGGTCGGCGGCTGCTGCGATTTCATCAGCGATGGCGATCATCGTCATCTCCAAAGTGCGGCCGAAACCATCGACGCGTCCGGTGTGATCGTCCAGCACCGTGATGCCAGCGGCACCAATCGCGACATCGGTAACGCCAAGTCGCCAAGGCCGTCCCATGGTGTCGGTGATGATCACCCCGAGGGCCTGCCCGGTGGTGGTTCGAAGTTGAATAAGGAGCTCGCGTGCCGAGGCATCGGGATCCACTGGCAGGAGCACGACGTGGCCGGCCTCGACATTGCTGGCATCTACCCCGGCCGCCGCCATCACGAGGCCATGTTGGGTCTGCACAATTCGGGTGGTGCCACTCGGAGTGGATTTGGTTGCGACAACGCGCACGGTCTCATGAGTGATTGCTTCATCACGTGACTGCGCCACCACTACGCGCCCTTCGGCTTTGGCAACGATTTTGCTGGTAACGACGACGATGTCACCGTCGCAGAACCCGGTGGATCCGTCAGGCCAGTGAATTTTCGTCGCGGTTATCAGCGCACAAAGATCAGCTCCCGATGTGACCGGCCCGATACCCAAGACGGTGGTGATTTGGAGCCCGGCTGGCGGTGCACTCATCTCAGTTGTTGACCGACTGCAGGCACTCGGCTGCCATCGAAGCGGTGGCAGCAACGTCGGTCATCATCAAGGGGATGGCCCGACAGGCAATACCGTGAGTACAAATGGTTTCCACCGAGGCGGCGTCCTGCTCATCGACGAGCCAGACATCGAGTAGGCCACCATCGGCACGCGCACCGTAGTGCGCGGCCACCGCGGCAGCGGAAGTCTCGATACCGATGGCCTGCAGGCAGGCATCGGCCATACCGCGAACGGGAGTCCCGCCAACGATGGGGGAGACCCCAACAACCGGTGCGGCAGCTGACCGGATTGCCGAAGAGATACCTGGCACCGCCAAGATCGTGCCGATGGAAACCACCGGATTGCTCGGCGGGAAAATTATCAAGTCGGCATTTTCGATTGCCTCGATGACTCCGGGTGCGGGCTTGGCGGTGTCGATGCCGATGATCGCAAATGAATGTGCCGGCAGAGTCGCCCGGTATTTGATCCACCATTCCTGAAAGTGAATGGCGATTTGCATTGGGCGGCCGCTGTCATCCATCGCACCGCTTGGGTCATCTACGACAACATGAGTCTCGGCGCGGTCATCGCTCATCGGCAGCAAGATCACGCCCGGTTGCCAGCGTGCACATAGTGCCGCGGTGACCTCGGTCAGTGAAAAACCGGCCGCAAGTGATGCGGTGCGCACTAAGTGGGTGGCGATGTCTTTATCACCGAGGCCAAACCAAGTTGGTTCAACACCGTAACTTGCCAATTCGGCTTTCGCCGTAAAAGTCTCACCCTCGCGGCCCCATCCACGCTCTGCGCTGATGCCACCGCCGAGGGTGTACATCACGGTGTCGAGGTCTGGGCACACCCGCAGGCCGTGCACCCAGATGTCGTCACCGGTATTTCCGATCACCGTGATTTCGGCGGTGGTGCCGCCGGACCCATCGGGGTGGGTGGTGGCCAGTTGGGCCCGTAGCCCACGGATGAATCTAGAACCGCCGATTCCGCCGGCCAGTGCGGTAACTCGCATGCGCGCATCCTTGCAGGTGACTTTGAGCTCGTTAAACAAGTGGACGCGCGGTTACCGGTTGCGTCCCCACCCGAGGGACAAATCCCGGAGATTCTAGAAAAAGTTCACCTCTTGAAGTGATTATTGGTACTTATTTGCCCGATATGTCGGTATCTCACTTGACTTATGTAAATGACACCGGTGTAATACTCCCCAGTAGCACAAGTGAATTCTTGGCCGAGCAGAGTTAACCGAGGAGGTCCTTCGCGTGGCTGACATCGTGTTGGTGCCCCTGCCTGAGATAGAAGAGTTGGCATGGCAAGGTCATGCGCTTTGCGCGCAGACCGACCCGGAGGCTTTTTTCCCCGAAAAAGGCGGAAGCACCCGGGAGGCCAAGAAAGTATGCCTTTCCTGTGAGGTGCGGGTTGAGTGCCTGGAGTATGCCCTCGCCCAAGATGAGCGTTTTGGAATCTGGGGCGGGCTGTCCGAACGTGAGCGCCGGCGCTTGAAGAAGCGGGCCGTTTAGCCGGTCTGCGCTTTGTGCCAGTTCGCGCAGATGGTAGGCCGGTTACAGTGGGTAGGTGTCGGGCTGGGTGGAAGATAACCAATTCGCGGACTCCCGATTAGCGGACGCACAATCTGCTGATGAGTTAGCTTCGGGCGCGCCAGATGAACTGACCACCGAGTGGTTCCGCGTGGAAGATGATTTCGAAGTCTCGCCCGCGCCCTTATTGCCCAGGCGCTACCACCATGTGACCGCGATACTTGTCAGCCACGATGGCGCGGTCTGGCTCCCGGCAGCCCTGACCACCTTGGCCGGCCAGACCCGTCCACCCGATGCCGTGGTGGGGGTAGATACCGGATCAACCGATGGCAGTCTGGCGCAACTGCGGTCGGCATTTGGCGCAGATCGGGTAGTTGACGGTGACTCGAACCAAGGTTTCGGTGATGCGGTGCGCGCGGGCGTCGCGCACGTTGGCCGAGTGCAACTGGCTCCGAGCGCGGAACCGGTAGAAGAACTAGTTGAATGGTTGTGGTTGCTGCACGATGACAGCGCCGCCGACCCCGCCTGCTTAGAGGCACTGTTGAATACCGCTGACGATAATCCGAGCGCGGCCATTCTCGGACCGAAAATCCTCGGCTGGCATGATCGACGGCTGCTGCTGGAAGTCGGAGTGAGCATCACGAGCTCGGGGCGACGATATACCGGCCTCGAGCGACGAGAACATGACCAAGGGCAACACGATGGCGTGCGCGATGTACTCGCGGTCAGCTCGGCTGGCATGTTGGTCCGGCGCGAAGTCTGGCAGCGACTTGATGGATTCGATCGGGCGCTGCCGCTATTTCGTGATGATGTGGACTTCTGCTGGCGCGCCCACCTAGCCGGTGAGCGGGTTCTTATTGCAACAGATGCGGTGTTGCACCATCGCGAGGCGGCAGCGCACGGGCGCCGAGCCGATGATTTCGCGCCGCGCCCCCACCGCATAGACCGCGAAGCAGCGGTACATGTACTCCTTGCCCACACCTCCGTCTTCGCCGGTCCGTTCCTGGCCCTGCGCCTGCTGATCGTCAGCGCGGTGCGGTCCGTGTTGTACCTGCTCGGTAAGGATTTCGATGCCGCCCGCGATGAAGTTGGTGCGGTGCTGGACGTGGCCCTGCATCCTGGGCGTCTTCGTGCGTCCCGGCGATTAAGTGCTCGGACCGCGACCGAGCCCTACTCGGTGATACGTGCACTAAGGCCAAGTATCTGGGCACAGGCACGGCAGGGCCTCGAACTGGTTGCGGGCATGGCGACAACGAGCAGTTCGGCACTGAGTGCTTCGGTCAGCGCTATCGATTCTGGACCCGTTGATGACGATTCTGCGTACCTGGACTCAACCGGCCCCGGGATGCTCCGGCGGATCTTGGTCAGGCCAAGTGTCTTCTTCATCGCGGGACTGACGATTTTTGCCTTGATAGCGATGCGCACGCTGTGGTGGGGTGAGGGCGTGCTGCAGGGCGGCGCGCTATTGCCGAGCCTGCCCGGTGCCGGTGATCTGTGGGGCTCATACAGTGAGGCTTGGCACAATATTGGGCCTGGCTCGATAACCCCGGCGCCGCCGTATTTGATGCTGGTCTTCGCCTTGTCGGTTTTGCTATTGGGCAAGGCCCAGCTTGCGGTCATGGTCATTGTGGTGCTCGGTGTGCCATTTGCGGCCTGGAGTATGTACTTTGCATCCCGCGGCCTGGTGTCGGGCCGGGCCGTTCGCATCTGGGCTGGGGCCGCGTACGCGTTGATTCCGGCGCTGACGGGCGCGTTGTCAAGTGGTCGCATCGGCACCGTGATCGCCGCCATCTTGCTGCCATTTGTGGTGCGGTCAGTGGTTCGTATCGTTGGTAGTCGCGGCACCTTCCGGCGTGCGGCAGGTACCGCTCTTCTTCTTGCGGCATTGGTAGCGGTGCTGCCAGTTACCTGGCTCATTGCCTTCGTGTTTGCCATCGCCTACAGCATGCGGCTGGTACTTCGCGTGGGTGAAAGCTCTTGGCCGATCATTCGCCGACTCGCGCTCGCGGTTCTCGCACCGATTGCCTTGCTGCTGCCATGGTCCATCGGCCTTTTCACCCACCCCGCTGAATTCCTCCTTCAGCCAGGTATCGAGAGCACCGCGCTCAGTGATCCAACCGTGACTGCCGTCGATGTTTTACTGCTCCACCCGGGTGGTCCGGGCATGACACCGCTTTGGGTCACCTTGGGGATTCTCATTGCGGGGTTTGCCGCATTACTGCGCACCAATCGAGCGCCCTACATCTTGGCCTGCTGGGCACTGGCTGGTAGCGCATTGCTAATTGGCGTGCTGCAGACACTTATTTCGGTGACGCCGATGGACTCGGTTGCGGCGATTCGGACCTGGCCTGGTGGCGCGACTTTGGTCTTCAGTGCCGCGTTGATCCTGGCAGCGAGTATCGCTACCGACGGACTTCGTGAGCGAATGGTTGGGGTTAGCTTCAATTTCGGCCAACCCTTCATCGCTTTCGTTGTGCTGGTTGCTGCCGTGGCCCCGGTGTTGTCGGCGGTCTATTGGTTCGCCGCGGCCGATGGCCAGCTGCGCAAAGCACAATTGGCGGCGGTACCGGCCTTCGTCGAAGCCGATGCCCTTGGCGGTCAGGCACCGCGAACTTTGGTGCTGCGCCAAGATCGCGATGGTGCGGTGCAGTACACCCTCGTCAATGGTGCCGGGCCGACGCTAGGTGCCGCGGACGCCGGACCGCCAGGTGCGATCTGGGCGGCTATTGACCCGTTGGTGGCCGGGTTGGCATCGGGCCGAGGCGGCGATGAGGTTTCCGGGCTCGCCGGCTACGGCGTGCGCTACGTGCTCCTGGCGGCCGGCACCTCAAAGTCGTTGATCCCCATTTTGGATGGCGAACCTGGGCTACGGCGACTATCAAGTGCCAGCGGCGAAGTCCTCTGGCGGATCGCCGGGGTAACCTCGCGGGCCCGGCTAGTCGATGGTCAGACCCAATCGCCATTGGATGTGGTGGTCGCACCCGCGGGTGCAACCTGGGTTGGTATCGACCCGTATTTGGACCAGGTGATCCCAGCGGGACCAGTTGGTCGTGAGCTTGTTGTCGGAGCGGTGGCCGCACCGGGTTGGCGCGCGGGCGTCGTCGACTCCGCTGGCACGGTGCAGGAAGAACTCGCCGCGCTGGTGCCGACCGGCCAGCTTTCCTGGTCCCAGGGATTCACCGCTCCGGCGAGCAGCGGCAATGTGGTCATCTCATTTGATCAAGGCCCGCGAACGCGCTGGTTATGGCTGCAGTTCATCGTCTTATTCACCCTGGTAGTACTCGCTCTGCCAGCTAGGCAGCGTCAGGATCCGGATCCAGACAACGATGATCTGGGCGACGATGATCTGGGTCAAGGTAGCCAGTTCGGTGCAGTTCGCCAGAGCAATGTGATGATCCGATGAAGAGACTTGGTGCTGCTCGGACCTTGGTCATCGTCATTGCAATTACCTCGTTGGTGGTTGCCGGCGGCTGGTTCATTCAACTGCGCACCCCGGTCGCGCCGCCGCCGCCGCTTGCGATCGAGCCAATCGAGTCATCGGTGCTGATCTGCCCGGAGCCGGGGGCAAATGCCGAACTCGGCGTACGCGTTACGGCCGCGGTGGTGCCCGGCCAGCCCGGACAGGAAGCCGGGTCAGGCAGTGCTCGGCTGGAGACCTTGCCGGGCAAGTCATCAGCCGAAGCCCTGATCGTAGGCCCGGGTGGGCAGGCGCAAATCGATGCCTTTGGCGAGAAGCTACCGCCCATCCGCGCGGTGGCGACAGGCTCATTGGCTCCTGGCTTTGTTGCTGATCAGTGGGGGCGCGACCCGCGCGGCACCGGTCGCGGTTTGGCAAGTACCGCCTGCGCGCCGGCCGCATCGCAGTTCTGGTTTGTCGGTGGTGGTTCGGTAGCCGGGCGGCAGACCCGGGTGGTCCTGGTTAATCCAGATGACAATGCGGCCGTGGTCGATGTCTTGATCTACGGCACCGCTGGCTTACTTGATGCACCCGGGGGCCGCGGATTAGTGGTGCCACCAGGGTCCCGCCTTGCGGTGCGCCTTGATGCCCTCACGCCAGGTGAGAAGAGCACGGCATTTCACGTGATTGCGCGCACTGGTCGAATTGGTGCAGCAATCGCTGATCAGCAGATGTCGGGGCTGAAGTCGGTTGGCACCGATTGGATCGCACCTGCCGCACCGCCGGCAACGACGGTGTATGTGCCGGGTGTGCTGCCAGGTAAGGGTGCCCGGGTGCTTTCGGTGGTCGCCCCCGGTGACCAGGATGCGGTTGTCAAGATCGGCATTATTTCGTCCATCGGTACTTTCTCCCCGGTGGAGCGCGACCGGGTGAAAGTGCCGGCTGGCACCGTAATAAGCGTTGACATGTCCTCGGTTACTGGTGAACAGCCGATCACCTTGGAGCTAACCTCGGATCAGCCGATTGTCGCGGGCATGCGGCAATTCTTTAGCGGCAAGAAACAGCAGGAAGACACTTCATTCACCGCAGGCGCGCAGCCCTTCACCGGGCCGGCGGCGGTTAGCGGCCTACCCGTCAGGACCGCAACGGACGTTCGTCTAGCCATCACCGCGCCACTTGGTGCGGTCAGCGTTGATGTTGTCCTGTTGCCCTATCGAGGGCGTAAGCAAATTGCCGAGGCCACTTTGCCGGAGCGTATCGAGGTCCCGGCAGGTCAGGTGAAGTTCATGCTGCTACGCCCGCCGGCCGATGTCGACTGGTACACCGCCGTGGTGACACCCACGGATGATTCCGCCCCGATCCTGCTGGCCCACCGGGTGCGTGAGCGATCCCGTTACGGCGACTTGATCACCGGCTATCCGTGGGCGCCACTTCGCACTGAAGTCACTGTGCCGGCCGCCGAGCAGGACGCCGGCGTCACGGTTCGTTGATCTGGGTCCGTTGATCCGCCGCTAACTGGCAGTAACTGCTTTCATTGACGGTGGCCCGGCGCGCCGCGCGAGAACCATCCACCGACCGGGCTACGTTTTCGTGGTGGGCCGTCGCCGTTGTTCTAAACCGTCATGTAATGGAGCGGCGTCCGCGACCCTTACCTACGTGTACGCCGACTCAACCGCCGTACTCGGGCCACTGGCAACCTACGCCGAACCGCATTGTTATGACCTGTGCCAAATGCACAGTGAGAGGATGACGGCACCGATCGGTTGGGAGATTGTCCGGATCACCCCGGACCCCGATGCCCTGAAGCCGACCGCCGATGATCTTGAGGCCCTGGCTAATGCCGTTCGTGAAGCCGCGCGCCCAAGGTATGAGCCCGGTGCGGAGCAAGCGCTGCCGAGCGGGTCGGTTGAGGTGGCCCGCCGCGGGCACCTGCGGATGTTGACAAGTGTTGAGCCGACCGGGGCACCAACCGATCAGTTGTTTGATGAGTGATGTACTGGATGAGTAATAGGCTGCTGAGTTTGACTAGTCGAGTCAGTGGACCCGGGGCCAAGGGCTCCACTTAGATAAGGGGTGCTCCGCAGTAACCTTGGGCGCATGAGCCACCTCGGCGCGCTGACCTTGTCTGCTGAAATTCTCGACGCGGTGATCAAGGCTTACGACATCCGCGGGGTCTATCCCGAGCAACTTGACGAGAATCTCGCCCGCGCGGTGGGCGGCGCATTTGTTCAAGTCATTGGCGCTGCGGTGCGCGATGGTGGACCTGGAGCCATTGCCGTGGGTCACGACATGCGGCCATCAGGTCCAGACCTAGTTGCTGCATTTGCTGAGGGGGTGCTTGAGCAAGGCTGCGATGTCATCGAGATTGGCCTGGCCAGCACCGATGGCCTGTACTACGCATCAGGTGCCATGGGAATCCCCGGTGCCATGTTCACTGCGAGCCACAACCCCGCGAGATACAACGGCATCAAACTTTGTCGCGCCGGTGCCGCCCCCGTTGGCCAGGACTCAGGCCTTAGGGATATCCGCCGGCTCGTCGAAAACCAGGTGCCCGCATTCGATGGGCCGATGGGGCAGTTGCGTCAGCAAGATGTACTCGCCGACTACGCACTTTTCCTGCGCAACCTTGTTGATGTATCCGGCGTGCGCCCGCTGCGCGTGGTGGTTGATGCTGGCAACGGAATGGGCGGCTTTACCGTCCCGGCCGTTTTGGGGTCGGCGGCCGGGTTGCCGCCGCTGCCGCTGCGCATCGACGAATTGTTCTTTGAACTCGATGGCTCTTTCCCCAATCACGAAGCCAATCCGATTGATCCAGCCAATCTTGTAGACCTGCAACGGCGAGTGCGTGAGGTAGGGGCTGATCTTGGGCTGGCCTTTGACGGTGACGCGGACCGGTGCTTCGTGGTTGACGAGCGCGGTGAGATCGTCAGCCCATCGACTCTGACCGCATTGATAGCTGCCCGGGAGCTGGCCAAGCACCCTGGCTCCAAGATCATTCACAACTTGATCACCTCCAAGGCCGTACCCGAAGTAGTCACTGAGTGCGGTGGCACCCCGATTCGCACCCGGGTGGGCCATTCCTTCATCAAGGCCACCATGGCCGAAACCAACGCGGTCTTTGGCGGTGAGCATTCGGGGCATTTTTACTTCCGGGATTTCTGGCGAGCCGACTCGGGGATGCTGGCCGCGCTCCACGCAATCGCGGCCCTTGGTGAAACCCCCACGGGCACCACGATGTCCGGCCTGCTCAAGCCCTATGACAGGTATGCGTGCAGTGGTGAGATCAATACCGAGGTGGCCGATCAGGGGGCGGCGACTTTGGCAATTCGGGCGGCCTTTGACGGCAATGCAGCCGTGGAAATTGATGACCTTGACGGCCTGACTTTTACTGCACCTACTTGGTGGTTTAACGTCCGGCCGAGCAATACCGAGCCGCTATTGCGCCTCAATGTGGAAGCAGATGATCAAGTGGTGCTGGAGCAGGTGCGTGATGATGTGCTCGCGATCATGCGCGGGGGAGCATCATGAAATCCGGACCCCTAGGGTTAGATCATTCCCTGTGGGAGGTGCTGGCCTGCCCGTGCCCGCAGCATGCGCCGGTGACCGCCGATGAAGCAGGTGGCCAGATCGCATGTACCAAATGCGATGCCCGCTTTGCGGTGTCAGATGGCATCCCGATCATGTTGCTCGACCGGGGGAACGAGGGTTAAGGATGCTCGTTGTTCGCGGCGCGGTGAAAAACTATGACTGGGGGATCACCGATGGTCTGGCCCCATGGGCCGGTGAGCACCCCGGTGGCACCCAGGCCGAATTGTGGTTCGGTGTGCACCCTGGGGGCCCGTCACCCCTTGTCGACGCCGATGGCGACGAAACCGGCGAGGTATTAGCCGACCGCTTCGATATCGCTGCGATCCCGCTCTTGGTGAAGCTACTTGCCGCCGCTCGCCCACTAAGTGTGCAGGTTCATCCACAGCTTTCGGTTGCCGCCGCAGGCTGGGCGGCCCAGCAGACTCCCGGGGCACCGCGGGTGCTGAGCGATCCGTTTGAGAAAACCGAGATGCTGGTCGCCCTTGAGCCATTCGAGGCATTTGCCGGTTGGCGCGACCGTGCGCAGGTGCTGTCGATGCTGGCCGAAGTACCTGACACCCAAGACGCAGCAAGGCTACTGGCGGCCGATGACCTCGGCGGTGCGATTCGCGCCCTGCTGGCAATTGGCACCTGCGATCGGATTTCCCTACTCGCGGCGGCCGCGAGTGCAGCCGGCTTGTCACCGGACGAGGTTGCGGCCTACCGAACTGTTACTGACTTTTATCCGGATGATCCAGGCGCATTGGTCACCGTGCTGCTGGATTACGTGCGCCTTGTTGCCGGTGAGGCCATTTATGTGCCGTCGGGAGTACCCCATAGCTATATCCGCGGCATCGGCCTAGAGGTGATGACATCAAGTGACAATGTAATCCGCCTCGGGCTAACCCATAAGCCGGTTTTCGCGGAGCAGGCCATTGCAGCCCTGCGCCCAGACCTTGACCCACAGCTAGTGCGATCGGTGCATGGCGACATCCTTTGGCCCGTAAACTCACCGTTCGTGGTGCGCATGCTCACCGAAGGCGAGGAGCGTATCCCGATGGGTGCCTACCGGATCTTGCTGTTGATTACGGGCACCGCGCGCGTGGTGTCTGATGTTGCTGAGATAACGTTGCGTCCAGGAACTGCTGCTGTGCTGGCTGCTGATGACCCGGATGCTTATGTCGAGGCTGATGGCCTGGTTGCCATAATCCAATCCACCGAGCGTTAGGCGAAAACTGGTGAGTACCGAAGGCGGCAAGAAGGCGGTTATTGCCGCTCTGATGGCAAATGTCGGAATAGCGATCAGCAAATTCATTGCCTTCTTGTTTACCGGATCCTCGTCCATGCTCGCCGAGGCGATCCACTCGGTTGCCGACTCGAGCAACCAGGTGCTGCTGTTAATTGGTAACAAGCGTTCACTCAAGCCCGCCGATGAGAAGCATCCGTTCGGGTATGGACGTCGCAGATTCGTCTACGGTTTCGTTGTCGCGGTGGTGCTGTTCCTCGTCGGCGGCCTTTTCTCACTTTATGAAGGCCTGCACAAATGGCAGCAGCCGGAGGCACTGAGTGACTGGTGGATCGCAGTTCTAGTCTTGGTCATTGCAATCGCGCTCGAGACATTCTCATTCCGGACGGCACTCAGGGAGACAAATAAGTCGCGCGGTAAGAAATCCATAGCGCGATTCGTGAAGGATTCCAGGCAGCCGGAGTTACTGGTGATTTTGCTCGAAGATGCGGGGGCGCTCTGCGGCCTGGTTTTCGCCCTGATCGGGGTCGGGATGGCGGTGATCACCGGTGATGGCCGCTGGGATGCGGTTGGTGCCATCGCGGTTGGCACCTTGCTGGTCGTTATCGCGGTCTTCCTTGCCATGGAGATGGCCACGATGCTGGTTGGTGAGAGCGCACTCCCCGAAGAAGTCGAAGCCATTCGGGCAGCGCTGGAAGCGGCGCCGCTGATCGAACGGGTTATCCACCTGCGCACCATGCACGTTGGGCCAGATGAGCTACTGGTGGGCGCCAAGGTTGCCATCAGGGGGAGCGAAACAGCAGCGGGGATCGCTGCCGGCATCGATGGCGCTGAGCGGGCACTTCGGGCCGCGGTGCCGACGGCTCGATACATCTTCATTGAGCCCGACATGGATCGTGGGCCTTCTTAAGGCGAGTCGGATTTGCTTTATTCGCTTGATCTGGCAGACTAGGGCAGCCGCCATGGTCCGGAGCCCTGGTTCCCGTCGCGGCCTTCCTTAATTGTGAGTTGGAAATTAATTGGCGGACCAACGAAGCCTCGTGCCGTTCGCACCACTACCGCCTACGAGGAGTCTTAAATGTCCGTGTTGAAATCTGATGGCACCCCTGACTACCAGGTTGCCGACCTGTCCTTGGCCGAGTACGGGCGCGATGAAATTCGCCTGGCCGAGCACGAGATGCCCGGCCTGATGGCGATGCGTGCCGAATTTGGGGCGAGCAAGCCACTGAAGGGTGCCCGCATTACCGGCTCCTTGCATATGACTATCCAGACCGCAGTCCTAATAGAGACGCTGGTTGATCTGGGAGCCGATGTGCGGTGGGCCTCCTGCAATATCTTCTCCACCCAAGATCACGCCGCCGCCGCAGTAGTCGTAGGGCGCACCGGCACGGTGGCAAACCCCAGCGGGGTTCCGGTTTTCGCCTGGAAGGGCGAGAGCCTCCCCGAGTACTGGTGGTGCACCGAGCAGATCTTGATGTGGCCAGATGGCAAGGGCCCGAACATGATTCTCGACGATGGCGGCGACGCCACGATGCTCGTCCATAAGGGCAAGGAGTTCGAGGCGGCCGGCCTCGTCCCGACCCCGGATGAGACCACATCTGAGGAGTACGCGGTTGTCCTCGAGACCTTGCGTCGCTCGCTGACGGAGGACGCAACCCGCTGGACGAAGATCGCGGCGGGGATCAAGGGGGTCACCGAGGAAACCACTACGGGTGTGCATCGCCTTTACGAGATGTTGCGCGAAGGGGTGTTGGTGTTCCCGGCGATCAATGTCAACGACTCGGTGACCAAGAGTAAATTCGACAACAAGTACGGCTGCCGGCACTCGCTAATCGACGGGATAAACCGCGCGACCGACACCATGATCGGCGGCGTCCCGCAATCAAGTGGCCTGCGCACAGTGCGATCAATAGTCAGGTTTTTTCCGTTCCAGCGTGCCTATCATTCGGTGGAGTTGACCATCTT